>CAXTSK010000098.1:5467-12288 GCA_964246655.1 uncultured Pyrinomonadaceae bacterium | reverse complement strand
CGCCGCCCCCCGCCACCCGCGCAGCCGCAGCCCCACGTAGGCCGCGACGTTCCCCGCCATCGAGCCGGGCAAGCTCTGCGCCAGCGCCAGCCCTTCGGCGAACTCGTGCTCGGTGAACCAGCGGCGCCTCTGCAAGACCAGCGCGCGCAACTGTGCGATGACGGCGATGCCGCCGCCGAAACCCGTCGTCCCGACTTGTAGGAATGAGAGGAAGATGCCGCCCAGCGTCGCGGTTCTCGACAGGCGCTTCAGGCGCTTCTGCCCGTACCGCACGCTCCGCCTGATCCGCTCGCTTCTTTTGTCAGTGTGTTCGACCACCGCTTTGCCCGCAGTCTAACACACGCGGAATTTAACCACAGAGACACAGCTTTGCCTTTAGCTGTGTTCAAGCTGTATCTCTGTGGTTTAGAGCGCGGCCTCGATCACGTCGGCGATGTCGAAGAAGACTTTGGCGTCGATGGCCGCGCCGAAGCCCATCCTCTTGAAGGGTCAGGAGACGCGGACACCTCAACGCGCGCCGCCCGTCTTCTTCGCGGGCGGGTTCTTCTTCAGTTCGTCCTGCAAGTCGCGCTCTCTGTTCTTCCCCGTCGGGTCCCAGTTGAAGAAGACGACGGGATGGCCGTTCTCCTTCGCCGTCTGGATCACCTCGTCGCGATTCTTTTCCACGTCCGACTTGGGGCGCGGCTCGTTGGAAGTGCCGACGCAGGTGCAGTCATACTCTATGTCCGTGTCGTAGTAGGAGAGTTCCTCGCCCTGCGCCTCGGCGGCCTTCCCGACCGTCGCGTCGAAGTATCCCGAGACGTTCTCCTTCGCCTTATGACTGAGCAGGTTGTTCCACTCGTCGGCCGTCACCGAGAAAAGGTTCGAGACGTAGACGCGGAACTCGTGCTTCTCGTCATCCCCGACCTTCCTCGTCGTGTTGACCTCGATGCGCGCGTAGACCCAGAACGGGCCGTTCTCCTGGCCGCGCGCGGGAACACTTAACATGCAAAAGAGGAGGAGCGCGAGCGACAGGGGCGCGTAAAGCTTCTTCAACTTTCACCTCCGGCGTCGGCGCCGCGGCGGCGTCCGGCCGCGGGCGCAAAGGTCTGCTACGGGCGAGGCTTCGGTCTCGGGCGGTGTGTCGGACTGGGCAGTAACGGCGCGCATTCAAGCACGAACGAAAACGGGTGTCAACGTTGCCCTCCGGTCAGTGCGCCGCCTTTTGCGCCGGCAACTTAGTTGACGTAGCCGCCCGGCTCGCCGCTTCCGCCTTCCGTCCCGCCGTCGTCTTCCGCCGCGGGCGCTTCGAGCGCGGGCGTCGTCGTGGTTTCTTCTTCGAGGCTCCAAATCTCGTACAAGTCCGGCGGCACTTCGGTGACGAAACGGGAGGGTCTTTGAAGAACAGTCTGCCTGGAAGAGTAGTCGGTGACCATCAAAGGATATGTGATGTAGAGCTGGTCGCGGGCGCGTGTGAGGGCGACGTACCAGAGGCGGCGTTCCTCCTCTTCGCCTTCGGTGTCGCGGAGGGAGCGGGGCGAGGGGAACTTGCCGTCGGCGGCCCAGAGGATGAAGACGGCGCGCCATTCGAGGCCCTTGGCCTGGTGGACGGAGGAGAGCGTGAGGAGTTCGTCCTCGTCGCCGCCTTCGACCACGTCTTCGGAGGTTAAGCCCTGCGGCGCGCCGTAGCGCTCGGTCGAGAGCAGAGAGAGTTCGGCGAGGAACTCGTCCGCCGACGTGTAGCGCGAGGCGTAGTGCGCGAGCTGGCGGAGGTCTTCGAGCCGCGCCTCGGCGTTCTCATAGTTGTTCTCAAGATGGTCTTCGTAGCCGCGCGCGAGCACGGTCTCGATCTGGCGCGCGGGCGAGTTGCGCACCTCTTCGCGCACGAGTTCTTCCAAGAGAGACCGGAACTCGGGCCAGCCCGCGCCGCGCTTGGCCGCGGTCGTGTCCGCGTCACCTCTTATTACTAAAGCCAGAGGGTCTGGGGCGAGTTGGATGCGCTCCCAGATGCGGTTCGTCGTCGCCGCGCCGACGTTGGGGATGAGACGGAGCACGCGTTTCCAGGCCAGCTCGTCGCGCGGGTTGGCGACGAGTCGGAGGTATGCGACCACGTCCTTGATGTGCGCCTGCTCGAAGAAGCGCATCCCTGAACGCACGCGGTAGGGGATGCCGCGCCGCGTCAGCTCAAGCTGTAGTTCGAGCGAGTGATAGTGCGAGCGGTAGAGCACGGCCATCTCGCCCAGAGGCGTCCCTTCGTCGCGCAGCTCAAGCAGGCGCGAGGCGACGAAGGCGGCCTGCTGGTCCGCGTCGCGGCAGGGGATGAGCGCGGGCGCGAGACCTTGAGAGGGCCGGGCCGCGCGCAGCGTCTTCGTGAACTGACGGCGGTTCGAGGCAATGGAGACGTTGGCGACGGCGAGTATCTCGGGCGTCGAGCGGTAGTTCGTCTCCAGACGGAAGACGCGCGCCTCTGGGTAGCGCTTCGGGAACTCGTAGATGCCTTCGACCGACGCGCCGCGGAAGGCGAAGATGGACTGCGCGTCGTCGCCGACCACCATCACGTTGCGGTGCTTGACGGCGAGCAGGTCAACGATCTCCGCCTGCAACTTGTTCGTGTCCTGGTACTCGTCAACGAGCACGTGCTCGAACTGCTCCTGATAAATCCGCGCGACCTCCTCGCGCTCTTCGAGCAGACGCTTCCAGTTCAGAAGCAGGTCGTCGTAGTCCATCACGTTGCGTTCGCGCTTGCGCTCCATGTAGAGGCGATCCACGCGCGTGATCTGCTGCGTCAGAGGCTCGAAGTAAGGGTAGCGGCGCGGGACGACATCGACGATGGGCGTGTCGGTGTTGGTGGCAAAGCTGATGATGTCTTGCAGGACTTCCGCCTTCGGGAAGCGGCGCGCCTTCGTGTCCACGCCGGCCTCGTCCACGCAGACCGAGAGGAAGTCCTTCGCGTCCTCCACGTCGAGGATGGAGAAGTTCGACGTGTAGCCGATACTTTCGGCGTGGCGGCGCAGAACGAGGTTGGCGATGCGATGGAACGTGCCGCCCCAGACGCGGCGCGCCACATCGGAGGTGCCGCCGGTCAACTGCTCGACCCTCCTGAGCATCTCGCGCGCGGCGCGGTTGGTGAAGGTCGCCAGCATCACGCGCGCGGGCGCGACGCCGTGCTCGACGAGGTATGCGACGCGGTAGGTGATGGCGCGCGTCTTCCCACTCCCCGCGCCCGCGATGACGAGCGCGGAGCCCGCGGGCGCGGTCGCCACGGCGAACTGCTCCTCGTTCAGCTCCTCGCGGTAGCGCGCCAGCCGGTCGGGCAGCTGCGTCCCCGCGGGCCGCTTGATGACGTAGCGCTTCATGACTTCTCGGCTTATAGCACGCGCGCGCGCGGCGCGTAAACGGGCCGCGTCCGCGGCCGGCGCGCGTGCTATCATTGTGCACACACCAGCGGAGGCCGCCAACTCACGCACGGGAGGCAAAGTCATGTCTGTTCAAGAAACCGAAGCCGTATCAGTTCAAGTGACCAGACGTAGCTTCACCGTCGCCGAGTATGAGCGGATGGGTCAGTTCGGAATCCTCTCGGAGGGCGAACGTGTGGAGCTTGTCTACGGGGAGATCATTCAGATGTCACCTATCGGCAAACGCCACGCCGCCGTCGTCGGCCGCCTGACTCAGATTATCGCCCTGCTTATCCAGCGCACGGCTATCCTCTGGGTACAGAACCCCATCCGCCTCAGCAACCGCTCGGAGCCGCAGCCCGACCTCATGGTGCTCAAGCCACGTCCGGACTTCTATGAGACCTCACGGCCAACCCCCGAGGACGTGCTGCTCGTCATCGAGGCGTCGGACACCACGCTGGACTATGATCGGAAGGTGAAAGTGCCGATCTACGCGCGTGCGGGCATCCCCGAGACGTGGGTCGTCAACCTCCCCGAGGAGCGCATCGAAACCTATGCAGACCTCGCGGGCGGTAAATACCGGACGATCACCTCGTACGCGCGCGGCGAGGAGTTGCAGTCGCACTCGCTCGCGGCGCCGCGCGTGAGCGTCGCCGAAGTCCTCGGCTGAGCGGCCCGCCGGGAGCGCGGACGACTACGGGATGAAGGTGGTCGTGACGATGTCCGACCGTCAACGTCGCCCAAGCGCCGCGCGCCTCGGCGCTGAGGCGCGCGGCGGGGTCGGCTTTGCATTTGCGGCGGGCGGCGGTTAGGATGCTGGCGCGGACGAATCCATTAGCTGAGCGAGGTCAAGCGCGATGAAATTTCCGGGCGGCATGAACCTGCAACAGATGATGAAGCAGGCGCAGCAGATGCAGGAGAAGATGCAGAAGGAGATGGAGGAGATGGTGGTGGACGCCACGGCCGGCGGCGGCGTCGTCACCGTCCAGATGCGCGGCACCAAGGAGGTCGAGTCCATCAAGATCGACCCCGAGGCGGTCAAGGAGGGCGACGTGGAGATGCTCCAAGACCTCATCGTCGCCGCCGTCAACGAGGCCGGCCGCAAGATCGACGAGGCCATGAAGTCCAAGCTCGGCGGCATGCTCCCGCCCGGACTCCTCTGAGTGCGGAATGCGGATTTCGGATTGCGGATTTGAGAAATGAATCCGGATGAGATGAAGCGTAGAACGAGGGTTTTCGCGCTTCGGATCATTCATTTAGTCGAGTCGTTGCCGCCGTCCAAGACCGCCGACGTAATCGGCAGACAGTTGCTGCGTTGTGGTACGTCAGTCGGAGCGAACTACAGGGCTAGTTGCCGGGCCAGGTCCGCGGCGGATTTCATCTCCAAGATGGGAATCGTCGAGGAAGAGGCTGACGAATCTATCTACTGGGTAGAGTTGCTCGTTGAATCGGGTCTCGTTAAGAGGGGCCGCGTGGAGGGTCTGCTGGAAGAGGCGGATGAACTTGTCGCTATCGTCGTTTCTTCAATCCGGACGGCGCGCGGTAGAAAAAGGTGACGCCCGTCTCCAATCCGCAATCCGAAATCCGCATTCCGCAATCGCGCTATGCTTGAATACTCCGAGCCCGTCACCAAGCTGATCGACGAGTTCAAGCGCCTGCCCGGCATCGGGCACAAGTCGGCGCAGCGGCTCGCCTTCCACGTCCTGCGGATGTCTCAGGCGGACGTGGAGCGCTTCGTCGCGGCGCTCGAAGAGGTCAAGCTCAAGATCGTCTCCTGCACGGTCTGCAACAACCTGACGGACGTTGACCCGTGCCGCTTCTGCGCCTCGACCTCGCGCGACCGCTCCATCATCTGCGTCGTCGAGGAGCCCTACAACCTCGTCGCCGTCGAGAAGACGCGCAGCTACAACGGCCTCTACCACGTCTTGCACGGGAGCCTCTCGCCCATCCGCGGCCTCGGCCCCGAAGACCTCAAACTTCAGAACCTCCTCCCGCGCCTGCGCCCCGAGAACAACGACGGCGTCGAGGTGCGCGAAGTCATCCTCGCCACCAACCCCAACACCGAGGGCGAGGCCACGGCCAGCTACATCAGCCGCCTCCTCAAGCCCCTCGGCGTCCGCGTCACCCGCATCGCCATGGGCATGCCCGTCGGCTCCGACCTCGAATACGTTGACGAGGTCACGATGGACAAAGCGCTTACCAACCGGCACGAAATATAGTGAGCAGTGAGCAGTGAGTGGTGAGCAGTGGTTGAGTAAATGCGCACGGAGCGTCCTGACTCAACCACCGCTCACTGCTCACTGCTCACTAGAATCTGACGTGCTCTTCGGGCGCGCCCTGTTTGCACTCGGCGCAGGCGGCGCCGGTGTCGTACCACTTGGCGTCGAAGTCGATGAGGGAGAGGACGGGGACGGGGTCCTGCCCGGGGATTTCGAGGCGGGCGGGCGCGTTGCGGAAGCGGACGATGACGGCCGCGCCGACGACGCGCGCGCCGAGTTGCTGGACGATCTCGACCGTCTCCTGAAGCGCCGTGCCCGAGCGCGAGATGTCGTCCACGATGACGCAGGGGTGCACCTCGCCCGAGTTGACGTACTGGCGGAACATGCGCTTGCCCTCCTCGCGCTCGGCCCAGTAAATCTGCTCGGCGCTGAGGGCTTCGCGCACGGCGAAGGCGACGGGGATGCCGCCCGGGCTCGGGGAGATGATGGAGACCTTCGGGAGCGCGCTCGACACGTCCTTCTCCAGACGCAGCTTGCGCGAGAGGGCCACGGCCAGCACGCGCGCCGTGTCGTAGTAGCGGAAGGCGAGCGGCATCTGGAAGTAGTGCGGCGTGTGCTGCCCCGAGGGGTAGACGAAGTGCCCCTCGCGGTACGCCCCCGTCTTCTTGAGCATCTCCAGCACTTGGGCCGGTTCCGGTATCAGTTGCGGCATCGTCATCGTCATCGTTCTCCTGAAAAGAAAGTAGACAATAGTCAGTAGACAGTAGTCAGTAGAAAACCTTTCGTGAACCGGGCCACCGGTACTTCAGCGTCAACGCCCGCGAGGCGGAGCCCTACTGTCTACTGACTACTGTCTACTGACTACTTTTCCCCCAGCATACCACTACTCGCGCGCGTTTACAGCCAGCGCGCGTTCGATGAGGCGGCGCTGGTCGGAGCCGACCCCCTCGGGCAACGCGTCGCGCGCGAACCACCCGGCGCGGTCGATCTCGAAGCCCTTCTCCAAGCCTTCGAGCGCGGCGGCGCGCATCCGGCAGCGGAAGATGATCTCGACCTGTTGGACGTGTTCGAGCGCGCGCACGAAGACCAGCTCGACGCTGTCGAGTTCGAGGCCCGTCTCCTCACGCAGCTCGCGCCGGACGGCCTCCTCGGGCTGCTCGCCCGCGGTGAGGAAGCCGCCGGGCACACCCCAGCCGCTCCCCTTGCGCAGCACGTGCCGGAGGAGGAG
>CAXTSK010000098.1:0-5457 GCA_964246655.1 uncultured Pyrinomonadaceae bacterium | reverse complement strand
CGTCCGACACGACGGCCCCGGCCGTCACCGCGAACCGCGGCTGCGTCAGCCACACCCCGGCCCTCCTCACGAACAGCGGTGACCCGCGCCATACACGAGCCAGCAGACTCTTCAGCATGCAGGCATGTTAGCAGTAGGCAGTAGGCAGATGGCAGTAGGCAGTACGCTCCGCGTTAAGGCACTTGAAGATTGAATCGGAGTTTCCGACACTAGTTCTTTAACTGCCTACTGCCATCTGCCTACTGCCTACTGCCATCTGCCTACTCCCCTTTGCTTTCCCCACGGCGCGCGCGTAAGATTCCTTCAAAGCCGGGGCGCGGATGCGCCGAAGTCCCACGCCTTTCTTAAACTGAACAGCGAAGGAAGCCGACACTTAACCTTATGTCGAGCGAAGCCAACCAGACGACGAGCACGGAGGCGGTCGCGAAGCAGGCGCCGACCGAGCAGCAGGAGACGAAGCCCGGCGTGCCCAAACGCTTCGCGCCGGGGCAGACCGTGTGCAACGAGAAGAACGAGAAGGGAAAGCTCTGCAACGGCCACCTCAAGGAACTCAACACGCAGCACCCGTCGCGGGTCTACCTGCGCGGCGACGACACGCTCTACCGCTGTCAGGCGTGCGGCGCGCTCTACATGGGGCCGCCGATGGGGCACGTGCGCGACCCCTCGAAGCAGAAGCGCTACGTCGAGCGCGACCTCGCCGCGATCCTGAGCGCCGCGGGCGGCACCCTTCCCGCCTACGAGTACCCGACGCCCGCCTGGCGCGGCGAGCCGAAGCCGAAACGTATCGTCGCGGCGAAGTCTGCGGCGCCCGTCGCGGACTCTTCCGCTTCGGCCGACGCGCACAGGCCGGCCGCGGAGGCGCAGGCCGCCACGGGTCAGGCTTCGGCCGCGCCCTTGAGCCCGACGGCCGCGACCGCCTCGCCCGCCGCGGGGGCCGAGACCGTCTCAGACCTCGCGCCGGAAGCCTCGACCGAGCTGACGCCCGGCGCGCCCAAAGACGAGCGGCCGAAGGCCGAAGCCGCGGCCCCGGCTCCTGCCACTGAAGCCAAGCCCAAGCCGAAGAAGGGCGCCGGTGGCTTCAAGGTGCCGCCCGAGCTTCAGCCCAAGCCCGGCGAGACTCTGGAAGAGAAGATCGCGCGCCTCAAGGCCACCGCCGAGGCCGCCAAGCGCGCCTCCGGTAAACTGTAGGAGGATTTTCAACACAGAGACACGGAGACACGAAAACACAGCTTCACGACTTAAAGTCAACAAGCTGTGTCTCCGTGTCTCCGTGTCTCTGTGTTTAATTCGTCCCGAGCCGGCCGCTGTTTTGTCCGTATGTCCTCGTCGTGCTTAAATGCTCGAACGGACGAAGGGGTTATCAAATGCCACACGAGAACACGCTCGACGCGAGGCAGGCGGCGCTGGCCGTCATCGACGTGCAGGAGGCTTTCCGCGAGCACATCCCCGACTTCGCGGAGGTGGCCGCGCGCTGCGCGCTGTTGGCGCACGCCGCGCGGCTGCTGAACGTGCCCGTCGTCGTCACGGAGCAGTACCCGAAGGGACTCGGGCGCACGGCCGCGGAGATCGTCGCCGTCCTCCCCGAAGGCTTCGAGCCCGTCGAGAAGACGGCCTTCAGCTCGTGCGGCGCGCAGGAGTTCGTCGCGCGACTCGAAGCGGCGGGCGCGCGCCAAATTCTGCTCTGCGGCATCGAGGCGCACGTCTGCGTCAACCAGACGGCGCACGACCTGCTCGCGCGCGGCTACCAGGTTCATGTCCTCAACGACTGCGTCTCCTCGCGCACGGCGCAGAACCGTCAGGCGGGGCTCGACAAGATGCAACGCTCCGGCGCGCTCCCCTCCTCGATGGAGCTTGCGCTCTTCGAACTCATGCGCGACGCGCGCCACGAGCAGTTCAAGGCGATTCAGAAATTGATCAGGTAACCGATGGACTTACTCTCGACACTCAACGAGCGGCAGCGCGAGGCGGTCGAGGCGACCGACGGGCCGCTGCTCATCCTGGCGGGCGCGGGCTCGGGGAAGACGCGCGTCATCACGGTGCGGATCGCCTACCTCATCTCGGAGAAGCACGTGCCGCCGCACAACATCCTCGCGGTCACCTTCACGAACAAGGCCGCGCAGGAGATGCGCGACCGCGTCACGCGCCTGCTCGAAGGGCGAAGGTTGGAGAGCGCGCCGCTCGTCTCGACCTTCCACTCGATGTGCGTGCGGATGCTGCGCCGCGACATCGAGAAGCTCGAAGAAGGCTACACGCGCTCCTTCACCATCTACGACCAGGACGACTCGCAGCGCGTCGTCAAGGCGTGCATCAAAGACCTCGGCTACGACGCGGAACTGAAACCACGTCAGACGCAAGGTGCAATTAGTAACGCAAAGAACAAGGGCCAGAGCGCCGCGACTTACGCATCGAGCGTCGAGTATATCGACGAGAAGCGCAGCTCTATAGCCCGCGTCTTCAAGCTCTACGAGGAACGACTCGTCAACAACAACGCCGTAGACTTCGACGACCTGCTCATCCTGACAGTGAGGCTACTCCGGAAGCGCGAAGACGTGCGCGCCTACTATAACGACCGCTTCCGCTACATCCTCGTTGACGAGTACCAAGATACGAACGCCCTTCAGTTCGCCCTCGTCAACTTCCTCACGCAGAAGCATCACAACATCTGCGTCGTTGGCGACGATTCGCAGGCAATCTATGCGTGGCGAGGAGCCGACATTTCAAACATCCTGAACTTCGAGCAGCATTTCCCGGAGGCGCAGACGATTAAACTTGAGCAGAACTATCGCTCGACCCAAACCATCCTCAACACGGCGGACGCCGTCATCAAGCACAACACCGAACGGAAGGACAAGACACTATGGACGGCGAACCCGACCGGCGCCCCGATTCGTTACTACCAAGCTTTGGACGCCGAGGGCGAGGCGCGGTTTGTAGCCGCCAAGATTGATGAACACCGAAGGCTTGACCCAAAGACGCGCGCCGCCGTTCTCTACCGTACGAACGCGCAGTCGCGCCTGTTTGAAGAGGCTTTAAGGAGGGCGGGCATCGGTTACAACATCGTCGGCGGCTTCTCCTTCTACGAGCGCGCGGAGGTGCGCGACATCGTCTCCTACCTTAAGCTCGCCTTGAACCCGCACGACTCGGTCGCGCTGCTGCGCGTCGTCAACACGCCAACGCGGGGACTGGGCAAGCAGACACTTGATGAACTCGACCGGCGCGCGAAGGATTACAACGTCTCTCTCTGGGAGACGATCAGCATCATCACCGAGCACCCTGAGGGTTTCAGCCCGCGCGCCATTGTCGCACTCAAGAAGTTTAAGACGGTCATCGAAGGATTAGTCGAACTCGCGCAGAAGGATTCCAGTTCCGAGGCCGTCAAGGCGTCCGAGATTGTCTCGGCAGCTATTAACGACACTGGCTACGCCGATGCGCTCAAGGCTGAGGGCTCCGAGGAGGCCGAGAGTCGATTAGAGAACTTGCAGGAATTAGTCAACGCCGCCGTCGATTACGATCAAGAGGAGAGCGGAGGACTACGAGAGTTCATAGATGCTGCCGCGCTCGTCTCCGATACAGACCAGTATAAAGGTGATGCCCCCGTCACCATGATGACGCTGCATTCCGCGAAGGGGTTGGAGTTCCCGGTTGTCTTCATTGTCGGCATGGAAGATGGACTATTCCCGCACTCGCGCGCCGTAGGGGACACGGGGGAGATGGAAGAGGAGCGTCGCCTCTGCTACGTGGGCATCACACGCGCCGAGCAATTCCTTTACATCACGCACGCGATGAAGCGTCGTATTTATGGCGAGGAGATGGCGTCGGAGCCTTCGCAGTTCTTAAATGAGCTGCCGTTCGACCTGATGGAAGACTTATCACGCGGCCCGTCGTGGCTATCTTTCGCGAGTGGTTCCTCGGCAACGGGGGCGCGCCACGCGGCGCGGGTGCTGCGCGGCGAGACTTCCGCGCCCGCGGAGCGCCGCTACGCGGGCAAGACCTACGACAGCGCCGACTCCATCGCCGAGTTCTTCCGCCAGCGCGGCGACCAGATACGCCGCAACGCCGACGCCGACACGCGCCGCCAACAGCCGCCCGCGCCTCCGCGGCCCGCAAGCGGCGGACGTTCGTCGTCATCCTCTTCATCAACATCTTCTTCTTCGGCCGCAGGCTTCGCCCCCGGCACGCACGTCAAGCACCCGAAGTACGGCCGCGGCCTCGTCCTGCGCCGCGAGGGCGTCGGCGACGCCGCCAAGCTCCTCGTCAGCTTCCCCGGCTTCGGCCAGAAGAAGCTCGTCGAAAAGTACGCGGGGCTTGAGAAGGCTTGAGCAGTAGGTAGACGCCGTTGACGCGGCGCCTGCCTACCGCCTACTGCCATCTGCCTACTGCCTGGTTCCCTTCATCCTTCAACACGGAGTCATTGATGACCAAGCCCCTTCCCCTTCTTCCCTTCTTACTGCTCGCACTACTTACAACTCAAATCCCCGCGGCGCAGGCGCAGCAGCGCACACAAGCTAAGCCCGCGCCGCCAAAGCCAGCGTTGCGGCTCGTGGTGCAGCAGGGGATGAGCAACCTCTCGTACGGGTTCATCCTGTTCTCGCCGGACGGTCGGGTGGTGGCGACGGGGCACAACGGCGGCGACGTGGTCGTGTGGGACGTGGCGACGGGGCGCGAGGTCAGGCGTCTGAGCGACAACTCGGGCGACCCCGCCGCGCAGGACGTGGACGGGTGGCTGTGGGGCGCCTTCTCGCCGGACGGACGGCTGCTCGCCACGAGCGTCGGGCCGAACCTGCGGCTGTGGGACTTGTGGATGGGCAAGCGCCTCTGGCTCGCGACCCACGCCGACAACGCCTTCTTCACGCCGCCCGAGGCCGACGGACAATCGCCCGTCTCGTTCGCCGCCAACGGCAGTCAAGTCATCGTCACGGGGACGACGTACAAAATGACCTGGGACGCGCGCAGCGGAAGACTGCTCTCGCGCGGGCGACACGTAAAGCCGGGCAAGGAGCTTGAATCCTTCGACCTGCGCGCGCCGCGCACGGCCGTCTCGCCCGGCGGTCGCTTCGTCGCGGGCGCGAAGGACGGGCTCGTCAACGTCAACGAGAAGGCCACGGGCAAGACCGTGGGGAACGCGCGCTTCTTAGTGATGCGCGAGGGGCGCACGACCTCCGAGCCCGGACAGCCCGGGCACGACGGGTTGAAGGCGCTCGCCGTCTCGCCCGACGGGCGCACGGTCGCCACCGCCGACGACGGCGATGACGACGACGAGTCGAGCATGCTCATACGCCTCTGGGACGCGCAGACCGGCGCGCAGCTCCACCAACTGACCGGCAAGAACGGCGACCTCTCGGAGTTCCGCTTCACGCCCTCGGGCGGGCTCGTCGGCGTCTCTTCGCGCGAAGGCGCGTACGAAGCGCGCGACATGTTGACGGCCAAGTCTGCCGCGTGGCGGGCGGCGGGCGACAC
>CAXTSK010000097.1:0-12321 GCA_964246655.1 uncultured Pyrinomonadaceae bacterium | reverse complement strand
CGCGGTGGCCGCGGCGGTCGAGCGCCAGCTCGCCGACCTTCCCACCGCGGCGGTCGCGCCCGCGGCGTGCGTCGCCGCGCCTCCGCCGTGCGTAGCTGCTTCGCCGACCTCGGGCGCGTGCGCGACGACCGGCTCAAGCGTCTGCTCGAAGTAGTTGTTTACGTCAAGCCCGACCAGCGAGCTGAGCGCGTACGGGACGCCGACCCAGCCGCCGACGACCGAGAGCACCGCGAGCACGACCAGCGGCACAGTCATTACCCACGGCGACTCGTGCGGCTCGACGGGGCCGTGGTGGTGCTCCTCGTGCTCCTCCTCTTCGTCTTCAAAATCGTCGTGATGCGCGCCGTGCGCGTCCGCGTGGTGCGCGGCGCCGTGCTTGCCGATGTCGTGCGCGTGCGAGTCAATCGCGTCGCCGGGCGCGTGGTGCGGGCGGTCGCCTTCGGAAGGGCGGTGCGCGTCGTGCGGCCAGCGCCCCTCGTCGTAAGCGTGCGCGTGGGCCTCGTCGGACTCGCCGCCCGCGTGCGTATCGCGAAAGCGCTCGGAGCCCCAGAAGGTCATCACCATCAGGCGCGTCATGTAGACGGCCGTCAGGCCCGCCGTGATGATGCCGACGACCCACAGAATCTTACCCGCGCCGGCCGTGCCCAAAGTCTCGCTGCTCCACGTCTTCCAGAGAATCTCGTCCTTCGAGAAGAAGCCCGAGAGCAGAGGGAAGCCGCTGATGGCGAGCCAGCCCGCGGCCATCGTCGCGAAGGTGACGGGCATGTACTTCCTGAGTCCCCCCATCCGCCGCATGTCCTGCTCGTGGTGCATGCCGTGAATGACCGAGCCGGAGCCGAGGAAGAGGAGCGCCTTGAAGAAGGCGTGCGTCATCACGTGGAAGATGGCCGCGACGAACGCGCCCACGCCGCACGCGAGGAACATGTAGCCGAGCTGCGAGACGGTCGAATACGCGAGAACTTTTTTAATGTCGTTCTGCGCGATGCCGATGGTGGCGGCGAAGATCGCCGTGGCCGCGCCGCTGACGGCGACGATGAAGAGCGCCGTCGGCGCGTGCGAGAAGATGGCCGAGCAGCGCACGACCATGTAGACGCCCGCCGTCACCATCGTCGCCGCGTGGATGAGCGCCGAGACCGGGGTCGGGCCGGCCATCGCGTCCGGCAGCCAGACGAAGAGGGGAATCTGCGCCGACTTGCCCGTCGCGCCGATGAAGAGCAGCACCGCGACCGACGTGATGCCGCCCGCGAAAATCCAGTGCCAGCCGAACGGCTCGATGCCCATCCCGGCGATTGTCCGGAGCGCGCTCACGACGGCCGGGCCGCCGCTCGTGCCGAGCACCTCAAGCGGCTTGTCGAAGTAGCTGATAGAAGGCGCGCCCGCCTGGGCCGTGAGGAAGAAGACGAGCATGATGCCGAGGACGACGCCCCAGTCGCCGATGCGGTTGGCGACGAAAGCCTTCTTCGCCGCGTCGCCCGCCTCCTTGCGGTCGGTGTAATAGCCGATGAGCAGGTACGAGCAGAGGCCGACACCCTCCCACCCGACGAACATCAAAAGCAGGTTGTCGCCGAGCACGAGCGTCAGCATCATGAACATGAACAGGTTCAGGTACGCGAAGAAGCGGTAGAACCCGCGGTCGCCGTGCATGTACCCGGTCGCGAAGAGGTGGATGAGGAAGCCGACGAACGTGATGAAGCAGGCGTAGACGCCCGAGAGCCTGTCCATCGCGAAGCCGTAGTCGGCGCGGAAGCTCCCGACCTGCATCCACGTCCAGAGGTGACTGAAGACGGGCGCCGCCGTCGGGTTCCGCAGCGCGCCGCCGCCCTCGCCCGTGAACGCGACGATGAAGGCGCACACGGCCGACACCGCCACCGATCCGCACGCCACCGCGCCGACGAGAGATTCGCTGCGAACCTTTCGCCCGACGAGCCAGCAGACCAGGGCGCCGACCAGCGGCGCGAAGACGACGACGGAGAGAAGATGATTGGTCATTGTTTCATTTGTTCATTTGTTCATTGATTCAATTCGGAAATGAATCAATGAACAAATGAATCAATCTCACAATCTCAAAACGCTCGCGTCGTCCACGTCGAGCGACTCGCGGTTGCGGAAGATGGCGATGATGATGCCGAGGCCGACGGCGGCCTCGGCGGCCGCGACCGTCATCACGATGAAGACGAAGAGTTGCCCCGTCACGTCGCCGAAGTAGCTGGAGAAGGCGACGAAGGTCAGGTTCACGGCGTTGAGCATCAGCTCGATGCACATGAACATCTGGATGGCGTTGCGCTTGACGATGACGCCGACCACACCGACGGTGAACAGCACGGCCGAGAGCGCCAGATACCAGGTCAGAGGGATCATCACCCTTCCTCCTCTCTCGACACGTTCGAGGGCGCGGCCGCGTCGCCGCTCCGAATCTGCTCGCGCGCGTAGGGCCCGGGGCCGCCGTGTCGCCCGGCTTCAGGGCGAGTTCACCGCCCGCCGTCAGCACCGCCGGCTCTTCGGTCACGTTGCCGGGCGCGGCCAGAAGCGGCGTGCGCCCCTGCCGCGCGAGCGTGATGGCGCCGACGAGCGCCATCAGGATGAGCACGGAGGTCACCTCGAACGGCAGCAGGTACTTCGTGAACATCCCCGTCCCGATGGAGGCCGTGAGCCCCACACCCGAGCCCGCCGTCAGGACGGGCGCGAAGCCCTCGGGGCCGCTGTTGCCGAGCTGGAGCATGAAGGCCGCCTCGCCGAAGAGCACCGCCGCCAGCAGCACCCCGACCGGGATGAGGTAGGTCAGCCGCAGGGGCCGCCGCACCTCCTCCTCGACGTTGAGGAGCATGATGACGAAGACGACGAGCACCATGATCGCGCCCGCGTAGACGATGACCTGGATGGCCGCGATGAACGGCGCCTGCAAGGTCAGGTAGAGGCACGCGAGCGAGACGAAGACGCCGACGAGCGAGATGGCGCTGTAGAGCGGGTTGCGCTGCGTCACCACCGCCAGGGCGCACCCCAGCGCCATCGCGCCGAAGAGCACGAAGAGCAGTTGCGAAATGCTCGGCAGGAAGTTCCACATCTCTCAATAACTCCAACGGAAGTAGAGGACGGTCGCCGTCAGGATGACGTTGATGATGGCGACCGGCAGCAGGAACTTCCAGCCGAAGCTCATCAACTGGTCGAAGCGGAAGCGCGGCAAAGTCCCGCGTAGCCAGATATAGAGGAAGAGGAAGAAGACGACCTTCAAAAGGAACCAGACGACGCCGAACCACTTCGACACGCCCAGCAACGGCCCCTGCCAGCCGCCCAAAAAGAGCGTCGCGGCGAGCATCGAGACCGTGAACATGTTGACGTACTCGGCCATGAAGAAGAGCGCGAACTTCAGCGCCGAGTACTCCGTGTGGAAGCCCGCGACCAGCTCGGTCTCGGCCTCGGGCAGGTCGAACGGCACGCGGTTCGTCTCGGCGATGGCCGAGATGAGATACGTGATGAACCCGATGACCTGCGGGCACGTCCCTGCGCTCCAGAAGTTCCAGATGTTCCAGTTCAGCCCCCAGGCGCCGCCCTGCTTTTCGACAATCTCGTAGAGGTCGAGCGTCCCCGACATCAGCACCACGCCGACGAGCGAGAGCCCTAAAGAAAGCTCGTACGAGATCATCTGCGACGCCGCGCGCAGGCCGCCCATCAGACTGTACTTCGAGTTCGAAGACCAGCCCGCCAGGGCGATGCCGTAGACGCCGACCGACGTGATGCCCAGCACGTAGAGCAGTCCGATGTCGAAGCGCGCGATGACGAGCGGGAACTCGCCGATGAAGGGCAGCCTGACCGTCGGCCCGAACGGGTAGACGATGATCGGCATCAGCGCCGCCGTGATGGCGATGATGGGCGCGAGGAAGTAGACGAAGCGCGTCGAGGCCGAGGGCGTGATCTCCTCCTTGAAGATGAACTTCAGGAGGTCTGCGAACGGCTGGAAGATGCCGCCCGGCCCCACGCGGTTCGGCCCGAGCCGCCCCTGTATGAACCCCAGCACCCGCCGCTCGGCCAGCACCGTGTAAGCCACGATCATCAGCACGACGACGAACCCGACGTTGATGCCGACGAACTGTCCCAGCGCGCGCGCCCAGTCCGCCCCGATTTGGTTTGAGAGCCAGTCCATAGTTTAGTGAATGGTGAATAGTGAATAGTACATGGTGGTTGTGTGTTAACGAGTCGCGCGGGCATCCCGCTGCGTTGCGACTCTCAACTACTATTCACCATTTACTATTTACTATTCACTCCCTTTCAGTCTCCCGCGGCCGACGCGCGGCGGAGCGCGGGGTCGAGAGTGATTTGATAGAGGGGGGAGATGAGCACGCTCTCGGGCTCGGGGTTGCCGGCGGCGAGCAGGTGGAACTGCGGCACCTTGCTCGTCAGCACGCCGAGCTTGAAGAGTTCGTGCCCGACCGGGGGCGTCTCTTGAATCTTCTCGCCCGACTCTTCGAGCGCGGAGACCGCTTCGCGCAAGGAGCCGACGAGCGAGGCGCCGTCGCCGCCGTCGGAGAGCGCATGCTTGACTTGAACGGGCTTCGTCTCGTCCTTGAGGAGCGGGTAGCGCAAGCCTTCGTAGGCCGGGACGCTACGCGCGATCTCAAGGAAGATGTTGCTCGAAGACAGCTGGAAGCCGAGGTCTTTGCCGAGCGCCGCGGCGAGCTGCGACGTGATGGCCCAGTCGGGCTTCGACTGGTGCACGGGCGAGATCGACTGGCGCACGCGCTGGACGAGCCCGCCGTTGTTCGTGAACGTCCCGTCAACCTCCGCGAAGGAGGCGGCGGGGAAGATTACGTCGGCCGCCAGCGCCGTCTCGGTCAGGAAAAGCTCCTGCACGACGAGCAGGTCGAGTTTTGACAAAGCCTCCTCGCGCCCTTCGAGGTGGGCGGGCAGAAAGCCCCCTGCGACGTAGAGCGCGCGCACATCCGAGCCCGCCGCGTCGAGGATTTCGAGCGGGTTGTAGGCGCCCGACATCAGGCCGAGGTCGTGGACGCCGATGCTGTTGTTGAAGAGCGGCAGCGGGTGGAGGAGGAAGCGGCGCCCCTCCTTCTCGCCGAAAACTGAGGGGATGCGCGCGAGCACCGTCTGCGCCTCCGCGCTCAGCTCGCCGCCGAAGAGGATGACCACGTCGCCCGCCGTCTCGCTGATGAGCTGGCTGGCCCGAGCAATTTCATCCGCCTCGACGCCGAGCTTGCGCGCGGCCACGTCGGCGTCGGCGGGCGAAGCGAGCGCGAGCACGGCCGCATCCTCCGAGCCGGGAAGGACGTGTATGAACTGCGCGGCCTGCTGCTTAAGTCTAATCGGCGTGCTGTTGACGATGACGAGCTTCGCGCCGCCGTTGCGGACGGCCTGCCGGACGGCTCTTCCGGTGAGCGGCTGCAACTCCTCGGGCTCGCCGCCGATGAGGAGGATGGTCTTCGCGTGCCGTATGTCGCGGTGCGTCGCGAGCGGCGCAGACAAGTTCTCGAAGAAGGGGACGAGTGAGAACGCCTCCGTCGCCGTGTATTTGTCCGTCCCCAAAACCTCGCGCGCGAACTTCAAGAGAGCCCAGTTCGACTCGTTCGTCAGGCGCGGGCTGCCGACGACGCCGACCGAGTTGCCCCCGCTCGCTTCAATCACTCCCTTCAACTTTTCCGACGCGAACCGGACGGCCTCCTCCCACGTCGCGGGGACGAGCCGGCCGCCCTTCTTGTAGCGGACGAGCGGCGTGCGCAGGCGCTCCTCGTGGTTGACGAAAGGGTGCGCGAAGCGGCCCTTGATGCAGAGGAACTCGCCGTTGTGGCCGTTGACGTAACGGTCGCGCGCGACGACCCTCATCACCTCGCCGCGCCGCGAGCCGACCGAGAACTGGCAGCCGTCGGAGCAGAACGAGCAGGTGGACGTGGTGCGGTTCAACTCCCACGGGCGCGTCTGGTGGCGGTAGGTCGCGTCGAGTAGAGTGCCGGTCGGGCAGACCTCGATGCAGTTGCCGCACTGCGAGCAGTTGAGCCAGCCGCCGTAGGTGCCGATGACGGTGTGCGCGCCGCGCCCGCCCGCCTCGATGGCGTCCTCGCCCATCCACTCGTCGCAGACGCGCGTGCAGCGCTTGCAGAGGATGCAGCGCTGCGAGTCGTTGGCGACGATGGGCGAGAGGAACTTCTCAGGCGCATAGTTCTTGCGCTCCGTGAAGCGCTCTTCGAGGTTGCCCCAGTCGAAGACCATCTCCTGCAACTCGCACTCGCCGCCGCGGTCGCAGACGGGGCAGTCGAGCGGGTGGTTGGCGAGCAGGAACTCGACCATCCCGCGCTGCGCCTTCTCGATCTCCTCGGACTGCGTCGTGACGACCATCCCGTCCGTGCAGGTGATAGTGCAGGAGGTCTGGAGCTTCGGCATCTTCTCGATGCGCACCAGACACATCCGGCACGAAGCCTGGAGCGCGAGGTCTGCGTAGTAGCAGAAGGACGGGATCGAGTACCCGTTCTCCCGGCACACGTCGATGAGCCGCGCGCCCTTCTCGACCTGCAACTCCTGACCGTTGATTGTGACCTTGACTGATTCTGCTGACATTCTTCTTATACCGTACCGCTCTCAAATGGCGGCGGCGAACTCGTCAACCGTCAGATTCGCCGCGCGAATCAAACTGCGAAGCGCGCCTTTAGCGACTTCTTTGTGATCCGGTACCGACAGCGTCACCGTTTCGCCCTGTTTAGTCATGATGATGTGACTGCTGCTCTGCCTTGCCACGCTCCAGCCGAAAGACTCGAACGCCTTCACGACTTCCCGGCCGCTGAGAACGGGAAGGGAGGCCATTACGCCGCGACCTCTACCTGGCGCGTCTCGATAGTGAGCGGGTAGCCTTTCTCGCCGCGCACAATGAGGCACTCGCGAATGGCGTCCTTAACATTCTCCAAAGCCTCTTCTTTAGAGGCCCCCTGGCTCACACAGCCCGGAATGGAAGGGCACTCTACAACCCACACACCGTCTTCGTCTCGGTCAAGGGTGACGTTGAAGATCATTGTCGTCAGAGCCTCCTTCCTTAACTTCAGTCAAGCTAGCGTATCGTGACTTCGAGCGTGTAGGCTGCGGTCGCGTCGGTGCCGACGTGGATGATGTACTGTCCCGTCTCCGGCAGGCTGCCGCTCCAGTCCTTGACGCCGTCCGCGTCCTCGATGATGTCGCCCGTGGGGGCATAGACGGAGAAGCTGGTTTTGTTGCCGGTCGCGAGATGCACCGTCATCGTCTGGCCGCCGGTCGCGCGGAGGTAATACTCGTGCGCGGTGCAGAGCCGAACGGTGTCCTTGATGACGGCGGTCGTGCGGCCGCTGGCGAACTTGAGCTGCTTGGGTATGTTGCGGTCAGTCCCGCGGCACTGAACCGCGGCGGGGGGCGCGTTCGGCGCGACGCCCGCCGACGCGCCTGCGTTCGCGGACGAGGCGACGAGCGCGGCGGCGGCGATGTAGAGGAGTCTTCTCATCTTCAACGTTTCTTCTGTCCGTTAACGAAGGGTTCAGGCCGTCGGCAGACCTTCTGTGCCGTGGCCGTTGCCGTTCAAGACCTTGCGGCGGAAGTCTTCAGGGAACTTCTTGATGGCCGACTGGATGGGCCACGACGCGGCGTCGCCGAGCGGGCAGAAGGATTTGCCCTCGATGTTGTCCACGATGTCGAGGAGGAGTTGCGCGTCGTCGGGGCGCCCTTCGCCGGCCTCGATGCGCTTGAAGACTTTGACCAGCCAGTCGGTGCCCTCGCGGCAGGGCGTGCACCAGCCGCAGGACTCGTGCTTGTAGAACTCGGTCAGGTTCTTCGTGGACTCGAAGATGTCCACCGTGTCGTCCATCACGATGAAGCCGCCCGAGCCGACCGACGAGCCCGCGGCAACCAGCCCCTCGTAGTCCATCCGCACGTCCTTCCCCACGATGTCGGACGCGGGCATGATGTAGACCGACGAGCCGCCGGGGATGACGGCCTTCAACTGCCGTCCGCCCGCGATGCCCTGACAGTCTTCGAGGATGAACTTCTCCATGTCGTCGTAGCCCATCGGCAGCTCGTAGACGCCCGGGCGGTTGACGTGACCCGACACAGACCACACCTTCGTCCCGCCGCTCTTCTCAGTCCCGAGCTTCTGATAAGCCTCGCCCCCGAGTTTGATGATGTCGGGCACGGCCGTCAGGGTCTCGACGTTGTTGACGACGGTCGGGCAGCCGTACAGACCCGCGACCGCGGGGAAGGGAGGCTTCATCCGCGGGTGGCCGCGCAAGCCTTCCAACGAATTGAGGAGCGCCGTCTCCTCGCCGCAGATGTACGCGCCCGCGCCGGTGTGCGTGTAGATTTCGCAGTTGAAGTCCGTGCCAAGAATCTTCTCGCCGAGCAGCCCGGCGGCGCGCGCTTCTTCGAGCGCCACGTCCATGATTTCGATGAGGTAACGGTACTCGCCGCGCGTGTAGATGTAGTTGGTGCGCGCGCCGAGGGCGTAGGCCGCAATCAACATACCCTCGACGAGCATGTGCGGGTCGCGCTCCATCAGGTAGCGGTCTTTGAAGGTGCCCGGCTCCGACTCGTCGGCGTTGCAGACGACGTACTTCGGCTTCGGCGAGTCTTTCGGGACGAAGCCCCACTTCATCCCCGTCGGGAAGCCCGCGCCGCCGCGCCCGCGCAGCGCACTCTTCTTGACCTCGCCGATCACGTCGTCAGGCGACATGCCGTCGAGGACTTTCCGCAGCGCCTCGTACCCGCCGTTCGCGCGGTACACTTCGAGCGACGCCGAGTTATGAAGCTTTACCCGCCGCAGTTGTAAAGGCTCGCAGCCGATTGCACCGATGAACATAGTCTTTGCTACCGCACGCCGTTCGACAGCTCGCCCCGGCTACACTTGTCGATAATCTCGTCAACCTTCTCGTCGGTCAGGTTCTCGTAGTAGTCGAAGCCGACCTGCATCATCGGCGCGGTGCCGCAGGAGCCGAGGCACTCGACTTCGGAGAGCGAGAAGAGCCCGTCCGCGGTCGTCTGCCCCGGCTTGATGCCGAGCCGTTCCGTGCACTTCGCCGTGACCTTGCCCGCGCCCATGATCTTGCACGAGAGCGTCTTGCAGACCTGTAGATGATACTTACCGACCGGCTCGGTATTGATCATCGAGTAGAAGGTCGCGACCTCCCAGATGTCCGTGATGCGCACGCCGAGGCGGTCGGCCAAATACGCCACGCCGGGCGGGTCTAAGTACCCGCCGCGCTCGCGCTGCACGATGAACATCAGCGGCAGGATGGCCGAGCGCTTGACCGGATACTTCGCCAAATGCCTGTCCATCTCCGCCTCGACTTCGGGAGAGAAGACCGCGATCTCCTGCGGCACCTTTGCCCCCTGCGGCAGCGGGTTGTTCGGTGTGAACTGCTGAGACATAGTTTTCAGTTTTCAGTTTTCAGTTTCTAGGTTCTGTTGATGTTCAGATGCCAAGTGGCTGAGCGGTAACAGGTTATCCGATTTGAGTGGAGTTGCCCGCCAATATAGCCAACTTGCTCAAGCACAAACGATTACCGACTCTCAGAAATCCTTATGTCAACAGAACCTAGTCGGCAGCGTTGGCTTTGCTGAAAACTGAAAACTACCGGTCTATTTCCCCGAGCACGATGTCTATCGAGCCGATGACGGCGACCACGTCGGCGACCATCTCGCCCCTGACCATGTCGGGCAGGGCCGAGAGGTTGATGAATGAAGGGCCGCGGACGTGGACGCGCGCGGGCTTGGGGCCGCCGTCGGATTTGACGTAGACGCCCAGCTCGCCCTTCGAGCCTTCGATGGGCTGGTAGACCTCGCCCGCGGGGACGTTGAAGCCCTCGGCGACGATCAGGAAGTGGTGGATGAGCGCGTCCATGTGCGTCTTCATCGCCTCGCGCTCGGGCAGCACGACCTTCGGCGCGTCGGCCTTGATGGGGCCAGGGCGGAGGCGCGCGAGCGCCTGCTTGATGATTTTGTTCGACTCGACCATCTCGCGCATGCGCACCATGTAGCGCGACCACACGTCGCAGCCCGATTCGGTCGGCACCTCGAAGTCGTAGTTCTCGTAGCCGCAGTAAGGGTTCGCGCGCCGGATGTCTAAGGGCACGCCGCTCCCGCGCAGGGACGGGCCGGTCAGACCCCAGTCGATGGCGTCCTCGGCCGAGATGATGCCGACGCCCTTCGTGCGGTTCTGGAAGATGCGGTTGCCGGAGAGCAGGTCGTGCCACTCCTCGACGGCGGCGGGGAAGTCCTCGGTGAACTGCCGGCAGCGCTGGTCGAAGCCCGCGGGCAAATCCATCATCAGCCCGCCGATGCGGAAGTAGGACGGGGTCATGCGCTCGCCCGACGCGGCCTCGATGAGGTTGAGGATGCGCTCGCGCTGGCGGAAGCAGTAGAAGAAGACCGTCATCGCGCCGATGTCGAGCGCGTGTGTCCCGAGCCAGACCATGTGCGAGCCGAGACGTTGCAACTCGCACATGAGCACGCGGATGATCTGCGCGCGCTCGGGGATTTCGAGCCCGAGCAGCTTCTCGACCGCCATGCAGTAGGCGAGATTGTTGCCCAGCGGGTTGAGGTAGTCCATGCGGTCGGTGATGACGATGCCCTGCTGGTACTTCTTGTACTCGAAGAGCTTCTCCATCCCCGTGTGCAGGTAGCCGATGTCGGGCACGCACTTGACGACCATCTCGCCGTCGAGGACGAGTTCGAGCCGAAGCACGCCGTGCGTGGACGGGTGCTGCGGCCCGAACGAGATGGTCATCTGCGTGTCGAGCGGCCGGTCAACCACCTCGAACGCGGGCGGCAGGTTTGTCGTTGATGCGCTCATGCCGTCTCTTCTCTGAATGTCCCTACTGTTCGAGCACGAAGTTGTAAGTCAGCGTGCCGGTGACCTTCACGGGCTTCCCGCTTAAGAGCGTCGGTGAAAACTTCGCCTGCTTCGCGGCCGCGACGGCCGCCGGGCGGAGGAGCGGGTGGCCCGAGACGGCCGAGGCCGAAACGACGCTGCCCGTCTCGTCAACCGTCACCTGCACGGTGACGAGGCCCGAAGCGCGCGCCGCCTTCGCCAGCGAAGGGTAGGGCGGCTGCGGCTTGCTGACGGCCTTACCGTCAAGCACGCCGCCCGAGACCGCGGCCCCTTGCGAAGTGGCCTCGTTGTCTTCCGTCGCCTCTTCGCTCGCGTCGTCAGAAGCGGTTCCGGGGGAGCCGTCGGCGTCCTCCTCCACGTCAACCGAAGAGCCGGGCGGCTGCACGACGTTGCGGTCGAGCAGCGAGGTCGTCTCGCCGCCCACGACGAGGTCGAGCTTCTGATACATCCACGCGCCGTCGGGGTTGACGGCCGTGACGTAGAGTGTTCCCGAACTCTTCGGGCCTGAGACCGGAATCTGGAAATTAGCGTTACCGCCGCTGCCGTCGATCTTGATGTTGCCCTGGACGAGCCAGCCGTCCTTGATCGGCTCACCCAAACGCTCGACGGCCGCCGGGTGCGTCTGCACGACCTTGAGCGCGCCCTGGTAGACCTCCGAAGACTTCATCGCCGACATCGCCACGAAGACGATACCGCCGATGAGCGCGACCCCCGCAAGAATTAGCCCGAGGCAGCCGACCGGGAGCATCCACTTCCAGTTCCGTCCGAGGCAGCCCTTCGGCTGCTGGGGCGGCTGCTGGAACGAGCCGCCGAACTGCGCTGGGTTCGGGTTCATCAAGGCTTCGGCGCGCCTCTCTGTTAAGTCAGGCTGTACGGCTCGTAGCCGCGCAGCGGGAAGTCTTTCCTGAGCGCGTGCCCCTGCCAGTCGTCGGGCAGGAGGATGCGGCGCAGGTCTGGGTGTCCGTCGAAGATGACGCCGAACATGTCGAACGTTTCGCGCTCGTGCCAGTTGGCCGTGCGCCAGACGCCGGTCACCGTCGGGACGTGCGTGTCCTCTTGATTCAAGAGAACCTTCAAGCGCAGGCGGTGGAAGCGCTTCGTCGAGAAGAGCTGGTAGTTGACCTCGAAGCGCGGCTCCTCCTCCGGCCCGCGGTCAGCGCCCGCGATGTCCGAGAGCATGTCGAACTCGAAGCCCGCCGCCGTCTTCAGGTGCGCGCAGACGGCCGCGATATGTTCGCGCGGCACGATCAGCGTCAACTCGCCGAACGCCTCGACGACATCCGTCACCCAGCCTTCGTGCTCGCCCCGCAGCGCGTTAATCAAATCGGCCGGCGGCACCGGGTACGACGCGGCCGCGCGCTTTCCCGCGGCGATCTCTTTCTCTCGCTCGATATCCATAATAGTAAGCAGTAAGCAGTGAGCAGTGAGCAGTGGTCGGGTTAATAAGGCAGTTGAGCAGTGAGCCCGAAAAACTGCTCACT
>CAXTSK010000096.1:6097-12375 GCA_964246655.1 uncultured Pyrinomonadaceae bacterium | reverse complement strand
TCTTCGACCCGCGTGACGCGAACGGGCTCGCCCGCATCCTCCTCGAACTCCTCGCAGACGAATCGACCCGCCGCGCCCTCTCCGAAGCCGGCCTCCGCCACGCCGCCCAATTCTCCTGGCAACGCACCGCCCGCGCGACGCTCGACGTATACGCGGAAGCGTTGAAGAGAAGTAGACAGTAGAAAAAGCGCGGCGCGTTCCAACCTTCAGGTCAGGCGCGCCGCTCTTCCTACTGACTACTGTCTACTCTACTTTCACCGGCACGCGAAGTGTCTTAGAGCCTTTGAGCGCGAACCAGGAGACGCCCTCTTGCAGCATGTCTATTTCGAGCAGGTAGTCGCCGGGGCGGCGGGGCGCGTTGACGGCGAAGGTGATCTCGGCCTCTTCGCCGGGGCGCAGGTCGTGCGCGAGCGCGCCGCGCCCGTCGTCGTTCGTGACCGGGTTGCCGGACGAGTCGAGCCAGTGGTTGGCCGCGCTCAACTGGAGCGGCGAGAGCCCGCGCTCGCGCGCGAGCCAGACGGCGCCGCCGCCGTTCCTGACCGCGACGCGAATGTCAACGCGCGATTTCGCCGCGACGCGCGCGGGGACTTCGACGGCGCTTAGCTCCGCGCGGAAGTCCGCGTCCGCGAGAGGCCGCGGCTCGCGCGGCGGGCCTTCGGTGGCGCAGACCGCGTAGGGCTCGCTCTCGGCCAGCACGCGGCAGCGCTGGCGCAAGTCCTCCGTCGTGATGACGACGGCTCCGGCGGGCGCGGGCTCGTTCATGCGTAGCCGCACGAACGTCTCGGGCGGGAGCCCCCACGCCGCGCCGTACCAGAGCGCCTGCACGTAGCCGGGCACGGAGGTCGAGTCCGCCAGATGCACCTCGCGCGGCGAGGCGGCGAGCGCCGCCGGCAGGAGCTTCGAAGGGTAGTCCGCGTCGTACATGTGCCGCCGCCACGGCGAGCCTGCGTACCGCTCGAACTGAAAGCGAAAGACCGCGCCCTGCGCGAGCGTCAGTACGATTAAGACGACGAGCGCCTTGCTTCTTCTCTCAATCAACCACGCGAGCGCGGGCGCGCAGAGCGCGACGATGAAGACCGGCAGCGCCGCCAGCCGCAGCATGTGGAAGTAGTCGTTCGTGAGCGACGCGGGCACGACCGACGCGGCCAGCCCGTAGAAGAAGAGCCGCCACCAAGCGTCGCGCGGCGCCGACTTCAGCGCGAGCCACGCGCCGAACAGCATGAGCGCGAACGTCGCCGCGAGTACCGGCGCCGCGCCGGGCACGCTCGCGATCTGGTAACCGTTCACGTCGCCCGTGACGAGCAGCCGCCACGGATTAAGGTTGCCGGCGAAGTGTTTGACGAACTCCCACGCGTCTTCCGCGTAGCGGGTTTCGGGCGTGACGTACGTCAGAAAGTTGAAACGCTTGGCGAGAGCTTCAGGGTTGCGCCGGTGGTAGACGTAGAGCGGGACGAGCGCGAGCCCGTACAGCAGCCACGTCGTCAACAGCGGATGCACGCGCGCACGCGTCGTCAAGAGCAGCACAAGCCCGAGCGCGAGCAGCGGGCCGAACAGGCGACCCGTCGAGTAAGTGTACGTGACGAGCGCCAGCGACGCGGCGACGTACGCGGAGTCGGCGACGCCCCACGCGTCTTTACTCGCCGCGCGCCGCGTCGCCAGCAGGAAGAGCGCGACCGCGAGCGGGTAGGCGGCGACCTCCACGACCACGCGGCTCAGCTCGAACAGCCACGGCGTCAGCAGCGCGGACAGAAACGTGAGCAGCCCCGCCGCGCGACTTCCAGTCAGTCGAGCCCCTAACAATCCCAACGCGAGCGCCGCCAGCACGCCGAGCGTCGCGCTCAGGTAACGCGCGGCCGCAACGCCCGGCCCCGTCACGCGGAAGACGGCGGCCAGCAGGTAGACGTACGTCGGGTTCTTGTAATCGCCGAACGCGCGGAAGTAGAGCGGCCACGCCTCGCCGTGCTCGTCGCGCCCCGACTCGCTGATCGTGTGCGCGTTGTTCGCGACCGACGACTCGTCGATGAAGAAGCCCGGCGGATTCGTCGGCGCGCCCCACGCGTAGAAGGCGAGGCCCGAGGCGGCGAGCAGGAACCAGGGCAGAATTTGAAATTTGAAATTTGAAATTTGAAATTTCAAACCAATTCAGGGGCCGTCCTCGCGGAAAAGGTAGATGGAGCCGCCGAAGACTTTCTCGGGCGTGCGGCGGCGGTACTCGTCGAAGACGTTGACGCGCTCCGCGTCGTTGGCGGGCTTCCACGTGCCCGCGTTGTCCGGCACGGTCGAGCCGTTGAGGAAGCTCGCGCCGATGGCGGTGTAGCGCGGCGGCGGCCCCTTCGGGACGGCGAGCGCGTCGAGGTAGTCCACGCCGTAGTGGTGTAACGTCAGGAAGCCGCCCAGCGTCATCGCGCGCACCTTCGTCTCGCCCTTCGAGCGAAGGTATTCGGCGAGGTCGCGCACGTCGTCGCCCCACTCGACGTTTGAGTCAGACAAGTACCAGTAGTGCGGCCTCGCGGAGGCGAGCTGGTTCATGTAGCTCATGTGATCGGGATAGGCGCGCGCCGCCTCGACGCACACCCACGCGAGCAGCGCGAAGGCTATGACGGCGACCGCGCGCCGCGACCGCATCGCCTTCAACATCCTTCCGAGCAGCGCGCCGCCCAGGATGAAGAGGAACATGTAGGCCGGCAGGAAGTAGCGCACGCCGAGGTTGAGCGCGCCCGCGACCGAGGCCGCGGCGTAGAAGGCGAAGGGCACGAGCAGGAAGAGGAAGCGGCGGTCGCGCCCGCGGACGACTCGCTCGACGCCCCAGCCGAGCGAGGCGAGCGAAAGCAGTAGGAAGGGAATCGTCGCCTTTAAAGCGAAGGCGACGGGGAAGTAGTACCACCAGCCCGTGCGGCTGTACATGCCGAGCAGCCCCGCGTTGTGCCCCGCGCCGTTGTGCCAGATTTGCCAGAGCACGCCGAGCACGAAGTCGGTCGGCAGCACGTAGGTGACCGCTTCGACGAAGCGCACGATGCCATCGGGATGATTGGGCGCGCCCTCGTGCAGCCACTTCACGCCCTCGAAGCCGAGCGAACGATGGTCGAAGAAGTACGCGGCGTTGATGACGAAGAGCGCCGCGAGCATCGTCGTCAACGCGTGCAGGGCGACGGACTTGGCCGAGCCCCGCGCCTTTCGTCCGCGCCACCAGAGCGCGAGGTAGACGACGCCGATGGCGGGCGCGACCATCAGCATCGAGAACTTCGTCAGGCACGCCACGCCGCCCGCCGCGCCGACGAGCAGCGCACGTCTGAGTGAAGGCGCGCGCAGGTACTTGTAGAGCGCGTACGTCGTGAGCAGATAACCGAACGCGGCCGGCACGTCCGTCTGCACGACGCGCCCGTGCGCGACCAGCGTCGGCTCAAGCGCGAAGAGCGCGACGGCGAGCACCGCGGCCGCGTCGCCGAACAGGTCGCGCGCGAAGGCGAAGACGAGGACGCCCGTCAAGACCGTCAACAAAATCATCGGCACGCGCGCCCAGAAAGAGATCGACTCGAAGAGGCGCGGGTTGTCCTCCCAGAACCTCTCCTCGTAAGTCCACTTGCCGATGGGCGAGTCGGGCGCCTGATCCCACTTGCGCGGGTCGGTCTCGTCGGGCTGTAAGAAGAGAAGGGGAATGCCCGCGAGGATTTTGGAGAGCGGCGGGTGCTCGTGGACGAGTTGGCAGTTGCCCGCGGCGAGGTGGTAGTATGCCGCGGGAATCATCACAATCTCGTCCACGGTTATGCTCTTCCGCCAGACCACCGCGAGCATCTGGAGCGACATGAAGGCGAGCAGCGCCGCGCACGCGAGCCCGGCCGCGCGGGCACGCGCCCAAGCGCGCACGAGGGTGAGTACACGCCGCGGCTCGAAGACGACGAAGCCTTCCCCGGCCGCCGCGCGCGCGCCGAAGTCCTCCGCCGCCTGATTCAATGACTCGTCCATCAAACCCTCGCCCGCCCGCCGCCCGCCGTCCAGCGTTCGCGGTCAGCCGCGACCGCCTGGTCGCCGCCGCCGTCACGCTCGCGCCGGTTCTCTACTTCCTGCCCGCCCTGCTGGCCGGCTCCGTCCCGTGCCCCGACGACGGCACGATCTTCAACACGCCCCTGCGCGTCGCGGCCGCGAACGTCACCCTGTCGGGGAGCCTGCCGCTCTGGAATCCTTACATCTTCGGCGGCATGCCGCTCTTCGCCTCGGCGCAGGGCGGGCTGCTCTTCCCGCCGAACTGGTTCTACCTCGTCTTCGGCCCGCAGACGGCGACGAGCCTGATGGTCGTCACGTCCTACATGATCGCCGCGCTCGGCGCCTATCTTTACGCGCGGCGCGCGGGCTCGTCGGTCGCGGGCTCAATCGTGACGAGCCTCGCGTGGCAGTGGGGCGGCTTCCTCGTCGGGCAGATCGGGCACATCAACGTCGTGCAGACGGGCGCGTGCCTGCCGTGGGTTCTGTGGGCGCTCGACGGCTACGGCCTGACCGGGAGGCGGAAGTGGGGAGTCATGCTCGCCGTCTTCGTCGCGCTCCAGACCTTCGTCGGCCACCAGCAGACGCTTGCCTATTCGCTTCTGCTGTCCGCGGCGTATGCCATCTTTAACGCGTACGGTTCGCGCGAGACGCGCGCGCTCTACCTCTGGTCTCTGGCTTTACTCGCGGCCGGTGTGCTGCTCGCCGCCGTGCAAATCCTACCGACCTTCGAGTTGCTGCGCAACAGCCTACGCGCCGACTCTTCGTACGACTTCTTCACTTCGTTCTCGCTGCCGCCGCGGATGCTCGCGACGCTGCTCGCGCCGTACGTCGCGGGCGGCGGCGACGGGCGCCTGTTCCGCGGGGCGGGCCGCGGGCCCCCCCACAACGCGGGGGGGGCGGCGAGGGGGGCGTGTGCCGCGCGCGGTAGGGCGGCCCGCCCTACTACGGCGAGATGGCGGGCTACGTCGGCGCGCTGGGCCTGATGCTCGCCGCGTGTGCGGTCGTGTTCAAGCGGGATTCGAAGACGAAGTTCTGGGCGGCGGCCGCGCTCGTCTGCCTCACGCTCACGCTCGGGCGCTACGTGCCTTTGAAGCTCTACAAGCTGATCTACTACGTGCCCGTGCTCAACCTCTTCCGCGTGCCCGCGCGGCATTTGATGGAGGCGGAGTTCGCGCTGGCCGTGCTGGCGGGGAGAGGGTTGACGGCGCTGGCCGCGACGCGCGCGGACAAACTCGCGCGGCGGCGCACGGCGGCGGTTGCGGGCGTCGTCGTGTTGTTGACGTGCCTGGTCGTGACGTTGGGCCGTCCCGACGAGCTCAAGCTGGCGCGGCAGGCGCCTTTGAGCTTCATGCGCGCGCCGGAACTGTTCGTGCCGGTCTTGGTCGCGTGCTTGAGCGC
This sequence comes from uncultured Pyrinomonadaceae bacterium, assembly GCA_964246655.1. Lineage (GTDB taxonomy): Bacteria > Acidobacteriota > Blastocatellia > Pyrinomonadales > Pyrinomonadaceae > QHXN01. The sequence goes on along the minus strand of CAXTSK010000096.1, from coordinate 6,996 downwards.
GTGTGCGCTGTGGGCTTTCGCGCGTGGGCGTCGCGGGGCGACCGTGCTGCTCGTCGCGCTGCTCGCGTGCGACCTCGCGCTGTGGGGGCAGTCGAGCGGCTGGCGTCTGTCGAGCCCGACGCGGGACGGAGACCTCTGGCGCGAGCCGGAGACCGTCACGCTCATCCGGCAGAACGGCGCGGCGGACGCGGCATCTTTCAGAGTCCTGACCGCGCCGCACCCGTTCGACCCCGCGTCGGCGCCCGTCCCGCCTTCCGTGTCGCATTCGACGGAGTGGACGCTTTGGACGCAGCCCGACATCTACATGATGCACGGCGTACAGAACGCGGCCGGGTACGACGGCTTCAGCCTGTCGCGCTACAGCCGCCTCGCGGGCGAGATGAAGGTCTGGGGCGAGCTGACCGACCCGGAGTCCAGCCTGCGCGGCGCGGGGCGCGAGATAGATTTGCTCAACGTCCGCTACCTCATCTCGATGCGGCCGAAGGGCGCGACTGCTTTAACTAAGAACGACGGTCAGGCAACCGACGCCGCGCCGACGCCCGCGCAGGATTTTCCCGAAGCGACGCAGAGGTACGGCGACCTTCTATTCGCAGGTAACGACCTCGGTCTGCCGAACGTCGGCGCGGGCAAGACCCTGCGCTTCAGCGTCGCGCCCATGGAGGCCGACCGCATCGCTCTCATCACGAATCTCTCCTGGTCGGAAGACGTACCCGACGGCGCAACGGTCGGTCGGGTGCGTCTGAAGATGCAGGACGGCCGCACGTTCGATTTCGAGCTGCGCGCGGGCGCGGACACGGCCGAGTGGGCGCACGACCGCGCCGACATACGCGCGCGCGTGCGACACAAGCGCGCGGCCGTGGGGGGGGGGAGCCCCGGGGCCGCCGCCCCAGGGGGCACCC
>CAXTSK010000096.1:0-6087 GCA_964246655.1 uncultured Pyrinomonadaceae bacterium | reverse complement strand
ACTACGAGGGTCACACCTACGTCGCATCGTTCGCGCTGCCCGAGCGTGCCGTCGTCACGGGCGGCGAGCTCGTCGCCGAAGTCACGCCGAAGTGGCCCGACCTTCTGCTCTCAGTCTTCCGCGTCTCGCTCGTGGACGCGGCGGCTGGGAAGGCGTATCCGCTGCGCCGCGAATGGTTCACCGTCGAGAGGCGCGAGGTCGCGGCGGCTGCGGCCGCCGGTGCAGGGACGCAGACGGTCACGACGGCCGCGCAGACTGTCCCGGCGAAAGCCGCGACGGATGACAAGAGTGTCGATGCGGTCGGAACGTCGGGTGCATCGCGTTGGAAGCTGTTGGAGCGGACGGCGCGGGAGGAGGTCTACGAGAACTCGCGTGCGCTGCCGCGCGCGTGGCTCGCTTCCGAGGCGCGTGCGTTGGACGAGGAGGCGACGCTGAAAGTTATACGCACGGGTCTTCTCCCCGACGGCTCGGCGTGGGAGCCGCAACGCACGGCGCTGGTCGAGTCGGAGCCGGGCGAGGCTCAGGCGTCCTCGTCTCAGGGCGGGAGCGCGGAGGTCGTGCGGTACGAGCCGAACCGCGTTGACGTACAGACGAAGGCCGGCGGGCCTTCCGTCCTCGTGCTCGGCGAGAATCATTACCCCGGCTGGCGCGCGTACCTCGACGGCCGTTCGGTCGGCGTGCTCCGCGTCAACTACAACCAGCGCGGCGTGATGGTGCCCGCGGGCGCGCACGAGGTGCTTTTCGTCTACCGGCCGAAGTCTGCCATGATCGGCGCCGTCGTCTCGCTGCTCGCGGCGCTCGGACTGCTGCTCTGGTGGAGGAGGCTTTTGCCGGAGTCGAGACTGCGCGCGCTCGCGTCGCGCGTTCGCGAAGAAGTAAAGAACAGGGCGAGGGGTTAAGTGTGAGTCAAACAATCGAGTTCGCGAAGCCGAGGCACGTCGAGAGCCCGGAGGGATGCTTCTTCTACCACACGATGGAGCTGCCTGAGTTCGGCGTCGTGCACGGGCAGTGGGACTTAAGGGGTAAGTTCGAGGAGTACGTGGGCGGCGTGGACGTGACGGGCAAGAGCGTGCTCGACGTGGGGACGGCGACCGGCTTCCTCAGCTTCGAGGCCGAGCGGCGCGGGGCGGCGCGCGTCGTCTCGCACGACATGAGCGACGTGCGACAGCAGACGCTTTTGCCGTTCAAGGACAAGCTCTACTACCAGGATCGGGAGAAGTGGGCGGAGATTTACGGCGCGGAGATGGAGCGCTGGAAGGACGCTTACTGGCTCTGCCACAGGCTGCTGGAATCGCGCGCCGAAGTCTTCTACGGGAGCGTGTACGAGCTGCCGCCTGCGTTGGGTCGGTTCGACGTGGTCATCATTGGCTCGGTGCTCGAACACTTGAGCGACCAGGTTTCGGCGCTCGCTTCAATCGCGCGCGTGACGGGTGAGACGCTGGTCGTCGTCACGCCGCTTCTGGAAACCGAGGAGCGCGTCGCGCGTTTCGAGCCGCTGGCCTCGACCCCCGACTACGACTATACGTGGTGGACTTACTCGACGGGCGTCTACCGCGAGGTCTTACGGATGCTCGGCTTCCGCGTGGAGCACGTCACGAAGGGAAGTTACTACTACGACTACGCAGGGCGCTGGGAGGAGCGCTTTACCGTCGTCGCCGTGCGCGAGAGCGCCTGAGTATGAGGTAGATAAGACGCGACAAAAGGGAAGGGGGCACTCGTCGTCGAGCGCCCCCTTCTGCTTTCTTTGAGCCGTTGCGTTAGAAGCGCGTGCGATACTCGGTCGAGGAGATGAAAGCCTTGACCATCTCGGCCTCGACGTAGTTGCCGTTGTGCTCGTTGAGCTTGCCGAGCCAGAAGGCGTAGCCCTGGAAGCCGGTGTCCGGCAGGTCGTCCGGGTTGCGCTTGAGGTAGCCGAAGTACTGCGAGAGGACGAACGCCTTGTTTAGTTCGGCGTTGTGGAGCGTCCCGCTCTCGACCACACTCCGCAGCGCCGCGGCGCGCCCCGTGCCGAAGGCCGCGCTGGCCGCGTCGCGCTCGCCCGTCGTGGGCGTCACGCCCGCGTTCGAGAAGAGCTTGTCCACGAACTGCTGCGCCGTCATCGAGCCGGGAAAGGCGGCCTGGAAGTCGCCGCGCTGAGTGAAGGCTTGCAGGTAGGCGTTGATGTTGTTGTCGAGCGTCTTATCCCAGTTCGCCTCCCCGACGATGACGCCGTTCAAGACCGTGCGGGCGTCGGGCATGAGGTTCTCGCGGCGGACGGGGACGGGCTTGCCGGGCAGGTCGCCGAAGGCGGCCTTGTAGGTCTTGTAGACGAGGTAGCTCGACCGCTGGTACTCGATGGAGAGGAAGAAGGCCGCCGAGACGTTGATGCGGTGCACCTCGATGCACTGCGCGTTCGCGCCGCACTGGTTGATGTCGTTCTGCCAGAAGACGAAGCCCGACTGGTCGGGGAAGCGCGAGAGGAAATCGACGTAGTGCTGCTGGACGAAGAAGTCCGAGTCGTCGATGGTGATGGGCACGTTGGTGCCGGGCCTGAGGCGCAGCGGCTTGACCCTCGTGTTGCCGTACATCAGCTCCGAGGGCAGGCGGTTGCCGTCCTCCGAGACGATGCGCAGCGTCGGCGCTTGCCCGCTCTGCGCGAGCGCGGCGGAGGCCGTGAAGGCCACGGCGAAGACTGCGGCGATAAACTTACGCATCTGCTTGCTCCAAAATTCCGGGAAAGCTGCGGTGAGTTCGTGACAAGAGGCTGGCGGAGCGCTCGTGTCGTCTAACTCTCGTCGGGAGCGGGGCTGCTCCCGTCACGACCGAAAGAAGTTTAGACACCCGCCCAGACCTTTGTCAACTTCAACAAACGTGAAGATTTAGTGCCCGTCCGGGCCTGCGAACGTACGAAGCTTTTGACGCCCGAAACAGCCGAAAAGTTGACAGACCTGCGGGACTTTTGAAGAAAATTATTCCGACGCCGATTCGACGGTCAGCTCGTGTTTGATGACCTCCGAGCCTAAGTCCTCGAACCACGCGAGGTGCTCGGAGACCATGTCGAATTCGAGTCGGTAGCGGCCGGGCGCGGCGGGCGCGCGCATGGTGATCTCAATCGTGACCGACTCGCCGGGCGCCACGTCGCCGGGCAGGTACGCGCCCGCGTGATACCACGAGAGCGGCTCCTCGCCTTCCGCGCCGAAGACATGCGCGACGAGGTGGACGGAGCCCTCCTGCGTCCCCGTGTCGTCGCCGCGCAGCCAGCGGGCGAGGCCCGTGTTCTCGGCGCGGACGCGGAACGTCAAGACCTCTTCGGCGCGGCAGCGCGCGGGGCCTTCCTCGACCTTGAGGGAGGCGGCGAGGTAAGTAATCGAGCGGCTGTCCGGGTAGGGCTCGCGCTTGCGGCAGGCGAAGATGGCGCGGTCGTCCTGCGTGGCCGGGAAGACCTCGACCTCGTCGAAGCCGACGTTCTTAAGTAAAGCGATGAGCGCGTCAACGCCCGGCAGGAACCAGTTGTAGATCGCCTCCTTCGCCTCGCCCGGGTTCTCGACGTAGGCGAGCGGGTGGAGCAGAGGTTGGAGCCCGCCGACCTCATACGTGAACGAGCCGGGCGAATGCCCCGGCGGGTAGATGGCCGTCTCAAGTATTAAAAGCTCTCGCGTGACGGCGAACAGCCGTTCGAGCGCGAGCACGAGGTGCTTGCAGTGGTAGACGAGCCCGAGCGCGAGCGTCACGTCGAACTGCCCGAGCTCCCTCGGGTCGAGGTCGTAGACCGACATGCGCCGGTACTCTATGTCGAGCCCGAGCAGGTCGCGCACGAAGATCGCCTGCCGGACGAGGTTGCGCTGCGAGTCCACGCCGAGGACTCGACCGGCGCCGCGCCGCTTCAGCTCGACGGCGTAGAAGCCCGCGTTGCAGCCCACGTCCAGGACGCTGCGCCCCGACATCTCTGCGGGCAGGCACGCCCTGACCTTCTCCCACGTCGGCCGCGGGTGCTCGACCGGCTCGCCGATGGCGCTCCGCGCCTTGGTGACGAGGCCGCCGCCCAGGTCGATGCAGTGGAACCAAGGTCCCAGCCTCTCCACGCGCTTCCGAATCTCATCCGGCGTCATCGTCATCATCTTCAAGCGACCCGAAACTGAACCTTGAGCGGCGTCGAGCCGCGCTCCTCGAACCAGCAGACGTGTTGGGCGACAAGGTCGAGCTTGAGCGTGTAGAGGCCCGGCGCGTGCGGCGCCTTCAGCTCGACCTTCACGATAGCAGATTCGCCGGGCACGAGCGCGCGCGGCAGCGGCGGCGTGCCGTGGCGCTCCGAGACGAGCGCGCCGGCCTCGTCGTAGAGGCGCACGCCGAGCATGCACGACCCCGCGCGCTCCGCCGTGCCGATGAGCCAGAGTGTGTCGCCCGTGTTCTCGACGACGAGCCGCGCCGTCGTCTTCGAGCCCGGCGCGACCTCCTCCGGCCAGCCGTCGGGAAAACTCATGCGCGCGGCCGGCGCCGAAGGCTTGCGCGTGTCGGGGACGGAGGAGCCGCTCAGCCCGAGCGCGGCCACGACCTTCTTACAGAGAAGATAATTCACGGGCGGCGGCTCGACGCGCAGCCTCCCGCCTTCGAGCGAAGCGCGCTCGAAGAGCCCGTTGACGCTCACGTAATCGCCGACGACGGCGAAGCCGCAGGCGTCGAGCAGCGTGCGCAGGTAGTCGCGGCTGAAGGGCGACTCAAGCGTGCCGAAGTCGCGCATGACTTCGAGCAGCTCTTCCTCATTCTCCGAGCCCTCCTCGGGGCGGTCGCCTTCGAGGATGAAGAGCGCGCCGCCGTACTTCGTCATCGCCGCGAGGTTCCTGATGACGGCGCGCTCGTCCTCGAAGTGGTGGAGCGAGTCGTAGCAGATGACGGCGTCGAACTGCTCTTCGAGCGGCGCGCCCTCCACGTCGTGGACGAGGAAGCGGCAGCGCAGGGGCGTCTCGTGATCCGCGCCGTAAGGAACTTTCTCTACGCGCTCGCGCGCGACCTCAATTAAGTCGGGGCTGATGTCGATGCCGGTCACGTCGTAGCCGAGGCGCGCGAAGTATTCGCTCAACCAGCCCGAGCCGCAGCCCACGTCGAGGATGCGGCGGTCGGGCGGGAGCGCGAGCGCGAGCGCGACGTTGGCGAAGTCGCAGAAGTGCCGGAAGGTGTCGGCGTCGATGCCGTCGCCCGCGTAGCGCTCGGGCTTGTTGGCGAGGTTATAGAAGGGCTTGGTGCGCAGGTGGTGCAAACGCTCCGCCGTGATGCGTCGCGGGTACTCGACGGCCGCCTGTTTGTAGTCCACGCCTTCGAGCTTGCGGCCCCGGCCGTGGCCGTTCGACGCGTGCGAGCCGTTGTCGGAGATGCCCGCGCGGTCTGCGAGCGAGAGCGCTTCGGGGAAAGGCGTGTCCGGCTGAACCCAGGAGCCCTTCGGCGCGGGGGCGAAGAGGCTCTCGGGCGCGAGCGCGGCGAACTCCGCGGCCACGCCGCGCACGAGCGCGTCGTCGAAATCGGGCTCGACGCCGAGCAGCGAGAGTTCGTCGGAGAGCCCCGCGAGCAACGTTCGACGGGGGCGCGCGGCGACGACTTCGCGGATGAACTCAAGGTAGCCCTCGGCGCTCCGGCGTATGTCGTGCTCCGCGACGACGTGGCTACGCGCGTTCGCGCCGAGCCGCGCGCGCAAAGGCGCGTCCTCGATGAGCCGCGCCAGGTACGCGCGCAGCAGCTCGTCCGAGTGCTCGCCGGGCTCGACCTTGACGACGCAGTCGTCGGGCAGCTCGCCGAACCAGCCGACCGCGGAGACGACCGCGCAGACGCCCGCCGCCATGATGCGGCAGAGGCTCCCCGAGGTCTCGCCCACCGTGCGCTCGCGCAGGTTGAGCGCCACGTCCGTCTCGGCAATACGACTTTCAAACTCTTCGAGCGTGACGTGGCCCGTAATCTCGACGCGGTCTTCTAACCCGCACTCGCGCACGAGCGCGCGCACGTCGAAGTATGCGTTCGGGTCGCCGACGAGCGTGTAGCGAAAGTCGTAACGGTCGCGCAGCGCCGCGAGCGCACGCAACGCGCGCTCGATGCCTTTGTCCGGCGTGATGAGGCCGAACG
>CAXTSK010000095.1:5626-12449 GCA_964246655.1 uncultured Pyrinomonadaceae bacterium | reverse complement strand
CGGCGGGTGATGGCGGCAACACCTCGCGCACACGCGCCGCGGCAGCAGCGTCAGCCGCCGTCCCCGTAGCGCACCGGCGCGCGCCGCGCGGCGGTTTCGGCAACCGCACCCGCATTAGACATTTCTAACTCTTGACCGGCCGGGGCGGCGCGCGCGTCAATCCCGGGCACCACTGAGACTGTGCGGCGGCGCTGTCCACGGCCGGTCAGGTTGGTTTATGATTACGCGCACACACACGCGGATGGGGCGGGGAGTTTTCGAGCGCGGAGGCTTTATGACGCAGGCAGAGACGGCAAAGGGCGGCCCTGTGGTGATGCTGGTCGAAGACTTTCGGGACACGCGCGCGATGATGCGGCACATGCTTGAGACGCAAGGGTGCCGCGTGGTCGAGGCTTCGAACGGGCAAGAGGCCATCGAGCTTTCGCAGCGCGGCGGGCTCGACCTCGTCCTGATGGACTTGAACATGCCCGTGCTCGACGGCTTCAACGCCACGCTGCGTATCCGCGAGTACGAGCGGACGCGCGACGTGCCCGTCGTCGCCGTCACCGCCTTCGACTCCGTCGAGTCGCGCGCCGCCGCAGGCGCCGTCGGCTGCTGCGACTACGTCGTCAAGCCGCTCGACCTCGACCACCTCTCCACGCTCCTCCAACGACTTCTCCCGCGGCGCGACTCGCACTGAAAATTTTTCACCACAGAGACACGGAGACACGGCTTGGAGCAATAAATCTCCAAGCCGTGTCTCTGTGGTGAAAACTGCCTACTGCCTGCTCTCATTCCGTCGGGGCAGTGCCGGTGCCGCCGGTGTTGTCGAAGTTGCCGCCCGCTCCGGCGTGCGTGGAGGTCGCGCCGGAGATGTCGCCGGTCTCGCGGACGCCCGTGTCGCCGCCTTTGTCCGGCATGTCCCCTTCGGCTAAGCCGCCGGGGCCGGCCTTGTCCGTCCCGCCGGTGATGCCCGCCGCGCTCTCGTCACGAACATTCTCATCCGTCATTTCGTCACGACTCCTCTCTGTCGAATCGGCGCTTGCCACGCCGCAACTCACGGGCGAGAATAAAACACCCCAGCGCCTTTTTTACAACGTAGCCGACGAACGCGAGCGATAACGTTCAAAGGAGCCGACGACGCCGTGCGCCCTCTTCTCAAACTCTTCCTCCTCGGCCTGACATTCATGACGCTGACAAATTTCGAAGTCGGAGCGCAGGAGCCCGGCCCCGGCGTCCCGCGCGAACTCGCGCGCTGGCGCGCCGAGCATTACCGCGACGTGCGCTACATGCTCGACCTCATGCTCAAGGAAGGCGCGGACAGACTCGAAGGGCGTCTGAAGGTGTCGGTCACGCTCGACGCGGCGGCGGGCGACCTCGTGCTCGACTGGCGCTCGTTGAAGAAGGACGAGGACGTGCGCTCACACGTCTCGGGCATCAAGGCGAACGGCCGCGCGGTGACGGACGCGCGTTTCGAGAACGAGCACATCCTTATCCCGCGCGCGAATTTGAAAGTCGGCGTGAACGAAGTCGCGCTGAGCTTCGAGTCGCCGATCAGCAACGCGGGCAGCGCCGTCACGCGCTACCTCGACCGCGAGGACAACTCCGAGTACGTCTACACGCTCTTCGTCCCCTCGGACGCGAGCACCATGTTCCCGTGCTTCGACCAGCCCGACCTCAAGGCGCGCTTCACGCTGCGCGTCACCGCGCCCGAGAAGTGGCAGGTCGTCTCGAACACGGAGGGCGCAGTCCTGCGCGAGTTCGACGAGACGCCCGGCGGCCTCCCGCAGTCGCCGCCCGTTGGGATGGTGTGGAACGCATTCCCAGAGACCGAGCCGCTCAGCACCTACCAGTTCGCCTTCGCCGCCGGGCCGTTCGAAGTGCTTGAGGTGCAACGCAAAGTCTTGATGCACAGGTACCCGCTCGACCCGAAGACGGGCCGGCCGTCTCACATTCACGGCCCGGACATTCTCACGCCGGTCAACGACACGCCGCGCATACGCCTCTTCGTGCGCAGGTCGAAGAAGGCGCGCGCCGAGAAGGAACTTGAAGAGGTCGTTCGCATCAACCGCGAGGGCGTAAAGTTCTTCGAAGAGTACTTCGCACACAAGTTCCCTTTCCCGAAGTACGACGTGATCCTCATCCCCGAGTTCGCCTACGGCGGGATGGAGCACGCGGGCGCGACCTTCCTGCGCGAGGAGGGCGTGCTCTTCCCCTCCGACCCGACGGCCGCCGACATCGCCGCGCGCGCCGAGGTCATCCTCCACGAAGCCGCGCATCAATGGTTCGGCGACCTCGTCACGATGCGCTGGTTCGACGACCTCTGGCTGAAGGAGGGCTTCGCGACCTTCATGGCCTACAAGGCGTTCGAGCGCGTGATGCCGCAGCTCGACGCGTGGAAGGTCTTCCACCTACGCACGAAGCCGCTCGCGTATTTGACCGACGTGACGAAGGGCACGACGCCCATCTGGCAGGAGATCGCGAACCTCTCGGCGGCGAAGTCGGCCTACGGCAACATCGTCTACCGCAAGGCGCCTTCGATGCTCAGGCAGGCCGAGTTCTACCTGGGCGAGCGCGAGTTTCAGCGCGCCGTCCAGCTCGTCATCAAAGAGCACGCCTACGCGAACGCGACGTGGGAAGACCTGGTCGGCGCGTTCGAGCGCACGTCCGGGCGGAAGCTCGGCGCGTGGGCCGACGCGTGGGTCAAGCGGCGCGGCATGCCGGACGTGCGCGTGCGCCGGACGACAGATGCGCGCGGACTCGTTAACAACTTCGAGGTCGAGGAGCGTGACGCGCTCGCGGAGGGAGGCTCGTGGCCGATGCGCTTGAAGCTTCTGCTCGCGCCGTCGGGGGCGAAGGCGCGACCGGAGGTCTTGACGGTGACGCTCGCGGGCTCCGGCGTCACGAAAGTCCCCGCGGCCGTGGGCAAGAGAAGACCTGCCTTCGTCTTCGTCAACTTCGAGGACTACGGCTACGGACGTTTCTTACTCGACGACGAGAGCCGCGCTTACGTCGTCAAGAACATGGGCGCGGTCAAGGACGACTTCCTGCGCGCGCTCCTCTGGGGCTCGCTCTGGGAGTCCGTGCGCGAGGCCGAGATGGCGCCCGCCGAGTTCGTCGAACTTGCCGTCAAACAGGCGCCGGCCGAAACGGACGATGTGATGCTCGCCTTCGTCCTCGCCCGCGTGCAGACGGCGTTTACGCGCTTCCTCTCCGACGCGCAGCAGAAGGCGCTCGCGCCGCGGCTCGAAGGTCTGCTCCGCGAGCGGATGCTGAACGCCGCGACACCGGGACAGCGCATCACCTACTTCCGCACCTACCGCGAGGTCGCCACGAGTCCCGCGGCGCTCGACAACCTTCAAGACATTCTCGCGGGCAAGCTTCAGGTGCCCGGGATGACTCTGCGCTCGCGCGACCGCTTCGACATCATCCGCGCGCTCGTGGCCGCGAATGATGCGCGCGCGCCCGAACTGCTCAAGAAGCAGAGCAAGGCCGACAAGACCGACGACGCGCGCCGCTACGCCTACGCCGCGGGCGCGGCCGCGCCGGACGCCGCGGTGAAGAAGAAGTACTTCGGCCAGTTCGTCGGCGACAAAGAGCTGGCCGAGAGTTGGATCGAGGCGGGCTTCGGCCCCTTCAACACGCCGCAGCAGTCGGCGCTCACGCTCCCCTACCTCGAACCCGCGCTCAAGGAACTCCCGACGCTCAAGCGCACGCGCAAAATCTTCTTCGTCAACGGCTGGCTCGGGGCCTTCATCGGCAGCCAGTGCGACGCGCGCGCCGCCGCCGCCGTGCGCGACTTCCTCGCGCGCAACGCCGCCCTCGACCGCGACCTGCGCCGCAAAGTGCTCGAAGCGGCCGACGGCCTCGAACGCTGCGTCCGCATCCGCGAACGCTTCGCCGCCGCGACGCCGTGATAAAATCCGCAACGACCGCAGTTCACCTTCGACGGGCGCCGCCACGACCCGGGGAGTTAAGGAAATGGCTACCGAAGTCTTAGAGCAGGCAACCGACGAAGAACGCCTCATCCGACGCCGAGCGTCCATCGAAGAGTTCTGGTCGCTCCCCGAGTCCGTTCTTCCCACCGAGTACATAGACGGGGAGATCATCATGCCGCCCACACCGACCATTCCACATCAGAGGGCCGTTCTCGATATGGCCTCCTCTTTCCGAACCTTCGTTCGTCAGCACAGGCTCGGCGAGATATTCGTCTCGCCACTCGACGTAGTGCTGCCGTCCGGCGACGTTGTTCAGCCGGACATCTTCTTTCTCAACTCAAAACAGGTCGAGCGGGCCGGCACGGCCAGCCGGGTTGAGGACGTGCCGCCGTTCTTGGTGGAGATTCTTTCGCCGAGTTCCGTGAAGCATGACACTGTCAAGAAGCGCGAGCTGTACGAGCGGAATGGCGTGCGTGAGTACTGGATTGTTGACGTAAAGGAGCGAAGCATCGCGCAGCTCGTACTCCGTAAGAAACATTACGTGCTGACGGAGCTGGGCGAGTCGGATACGATGAAGGCGTCGGTGCTGGCGGGCTTCGAGATGACGGTGGGCGAGCTGCTCGGCGGCTGAAGCGACTTAATTTTTCGAGACGAGTGCGGGGGGCTTCCGGGGAGATGCTGAAGGACGGGCGGCTGAGGGTCGTCACCTACAACGTGCACAAGTGCATCGGGCTCGACCGGCGCGAGCGGCCCGGGCGCATCGCGGCGGTGCTGCGCGAGGTGGACGCCGACGTGATCGCCTTGCAGGAGGTCGTGAGCGTCGAGTCGGACTCTTCGCGCGAGGCGCACCAGGCGCGCTTCATCGCCGAGGAGCTGGGCTGCCAGTTCCACCTCGGCGAGAACCGCAAGCACCGCGGCGGCGCCTACGGCAACGTGGTGCTGACGCGCCTGCCCATCGCGCACTGCCACAACTACGACATCACTTGGCGGCATCAGGAGCCGCGCGGCGCCCTGCGCGTGGACGTGAAGATCGACGAGCCGGGCGCCGACATGTTCCACCTCTTCAACATCCACCTTGGCACCGCCTTCGTCGAGCGCCGCCACCAGGGGCGCAAGCTGTGCAGCGAGTCAGTCCTGCGCGACCCGCAGTTGACGGGGCCGCGCGTCGTGCTCGGCGACTTCAACGAGTGGACGCACGGGCTCGCCTCGCGCCTGCTCTCGCAGGAGCTACGCAGCGCCGACCTGCGCCAGCACCTCCGCACGCGCCGCACCTACCCGGGCGCGCTCCCCTTCCTCCACCTCGACCACGTCTACTACGATCACGCGCTCGAACTCGAACGGCTCACGCTCCACCGCAGCCGCCTCTCGCTCGTCGCCTCGGATCATCTGCCGCTCGTCGCGGATTTCAAACTTCAGTAGGCAGTAGGCAGGTGGCAGTAGGCAGTTGAAGACAGGAAGAATTTTAAGGAACGGGTCTCAACGAACGGGGGCGGCGAGCTTACCGACTCGCCGCCCCCGTTTCTTTTGAACGCTTCGTCTTTTCTTAACTGCCTACTGCCATCTGCTTACTGCCTACTTCCTCGCGAGCACGACCGGCGACTCCTCGCTGGCGCGGACGCGGCCGAAGAAGGAGCGCACCTCGGCGTACTTCTCGGCGGGGATGGTCGCGGCGCGCTGGACGAGCTTGCGCGTGTAGAGGAGCTGCCCGTCCTTGACCTCGTAGCTCGCCGTGTAGGAGCCGAAATCGGAATCGAACTTGACCGGGTCGGGCAGCTCGTCCACGTCGAAGCCTGCGGGCAGCTTGAAGCGCGTCGTCTCGTTGAAGGAATGGCTTTCGAGCACGACGGGGTTCTTGCGCGTCGGCGGCGCGAGCCAGCCCGTGCCCGTCCGCCCGATGACCGCGGGCTTGAAGACGAGCAGGCGGTCCTGCATCGACTGGCCGTAGGCGGCGGCGGTGAATTCCACGTCGAGCGCGAAGCGCCCCTCGGCGTTGCTGTCGGCCGGCTCGATCTTGATGAACTTCGCGCCGGTGGCCCCCGCGCCGGCCCAGGTCTCGACGGCCTTCTGGTAGTCGCTGCTCGCCAGCCCCTTGAAGACGGCGCGCCCGTAGGCGGCCGACTGCCCCAGGGCGCGCTGGCGCACGACCGCCGAGATGGAGCCGTCGGCGGCAAGGGTCACGTCGGACGTGCGCTCGATGGTGTTGGCCTCGGGCGGCATGGCGGGCATGCGCAGGAGTTGGCCGTCGCCGCCCGCGATGACCAGCGCCCAGCTTCCCTGCTCGTGGTCGGGCAGGTCGCCGACGGGGGTGTTCGGGTCGGTCGGGTCGAAGATGAGCAGACGCCCGAGCGTCGGGTGCGTGACGACCGAGGGCGCCTGCGTCTCGTCGGAGACCTTGACGGCGATGATGCAGTGGTTGAACTGGTGCGGCGAGGGCCACTCGTCGCGCACGTACGTGCGGTCGCCCGAGTAGATGCCGACGGGGTAGGCCGTGATCTTCAGGACGCGCAACATGGCGCGCATCAGGTTGGCCTTGTCCTTACAGTCGCCGTAGTTCTTGGCGAAGACCTGCGTGGCCGCGTGCGGGCGCATCCCGCCGCCGCGCGCGACGCCCATCTGAATCGAGATGTAGTGGACGGCCTGCGCGTAGCGGCCGATGGCCGCGATCTTCTCCAGCTCGGTCTTGCAGTTGGCCGTCAGGTCGCGCGCCTTCAAAGCCAGCGCGTCGTCGGGCTCGGCCTGCGGGTCGTGCAGGGTCGAAAGCCAGCGCGAGACCTCCGGCCAGTTCTCGAAGCCCGGGTTCATCGCGTTGCGGGCGGCGTCGGGCGCGACGTAGCTGACGGCGAGGCGGGGCGCGAGGCTCGACATCGTCGGGGCGTTCGGCTCGTCCGCGATGGGCGGCAGGTCGC
>CAXTSK010000095.1:0-5526 GCA_964246655.1 uncultured Pyrinomonadaceae bacterium | reverse complement strand
CGGCAGGTCGCCCTGAAAGTTCCAATTGTCCTGTGAGAAGACGGTGCGCTCCTCCGTCACCGCCTGGTAGCCGAAGACCGTGCCGGGCGCTTCGGCCTCGTCGCGCGCGGAGATGACGCGCACGCGCGCCTCGTCGTACACGTCGTCGGCCCCGAGCGCCATGTCCACGGTCTCGTCCTTGCCGTACTTCCTGACCTCGCCGCCGGGGCGGATGAGCCAAGCCTTCAGCTCGCGCACTTTGCCGCCGTCAGTGATGTAGAGGGCGTGCGCGTTCGCCTCGTCGCGCCCCTCGCGGGCGAGGATGCGGACGGCGTAGTTGGTCGTGGTGACGACGCGGCCGTCCTCGGCGACCGCGACGCTGCGCTCGTGGTGGAGGACGACGGCGTGGACGCGCTTGTCGTAAACGGGCGAGGCCGCGCCGGCCGCGGCCTTCAGCCACGCGGGCAGATCGTCGCCCGCGGCCGAGGCCGTGCGCGACACGGGGGCCGCCGCCAGGAACAGCGCTGCGGCACAGAGCGAGACGGCGAAGAGGTTTGTACGTCGGAGCATGTTTTTATTCCTTATGTCCTGCGAGGAAAAAAGCAGTGATGAACGACGAGTGATGAGTGATGAATGAAAGGCCCGCTGCCTCTTATTCATCATTCATCACTCGTCGTCCCTCACTCGTCTTACTTGGCCGCCGCCGCCGCGCCCTGCTTGAGGGCGATGGTGTGGCCGTCGCGCTTGCTGACCTCATCGAAGTAGGTCTTGAGGGCCGGATAGGAGGTGACGGGGAAGAGGAGCGTGCCCGGGCCGCCCTTGCCGAGGTAGAACTTGCGCTCGTAGACGAGCGTGCGCCCGTCCTTCGTGACGCGGACTGTCGGCACGTACTTGCTCAGCTCGCCGCCGGAGAAATCCCCGGGCGCCTCGGCGTTGTCGAGCGCGAAGCCCTCGGGCAGCGTGATCTCGACGTGGTCGTCCTCCGACCAGGGATAGTGGAAGTAGACCTCGTGGCGGCGCGTCGCCGTCGGGAAGAGCGGCGCGAGCCCCTTCTGGAAGAAGGCCGGCTGGAAGAAGAGCCGCTTGCCCGTGCGCGTCGCGTAAGACGGCACGCGGACGTGGAACTGGTAGACGAAGGGCTTGACGGGGTCGTTGACGTTCTCGATGTGGAGGTCGGTGACCTCGGCGCCCATCCGCGCCTTCCACGCCTCGACGACCGTCTTCTCGCGCTCGGCCGGCGAGTCGTCGTCGTTGTACTCCTTCTTCTCGCCGGCGAGGTGGCCCGTGTACTCGATCCTCACGTCGCCTTCGAGCGTGCCGTCCTCCGCGAGCTTGAACTTGCCCGTCCGCCGCTCGACCGACTTCTCGGGGCCGGAGACTAACCCGTGCACCCAGATGGGCTCCTTCGGGTCGGTGATGAGCACGTCCTGCCCCTCCTCGGGCCAGCCCAGCATCCCGTAGGGCGTGTACATCTCGGCCGGGCTGAAGAACTGCCACGCGTCGCCGACGCGGACGGCGATGAAGTTCGAGCCGAGGAAGCTGTAGTGCATGAAGCCGCGGTCGAAGAAGAAGTCGTCGTTGTTGCCCGAGAGCGCGACGCGCGCGTCGAAGCCGGCCGCCCGGGCGAGCGCGGCGAAGAGGAAGTCGATGTCGCCGCCGGTGCCCTGCGCGCGCTTGAGCGTGTCGCCGGGCGACTTGTTGTCCTTGAGCTTCGCGCGCTCGTCGGGCGTGAGGCCCGAGGCGTCGTCGCTGACGTTCTTGATCTTGGTGCGGCAGAAGTCGTAGATGCGCTGGAGCTTCTCCGAGTCGGTCTGCGCGTCGCCGACGATGCCGGCGACCGCCGCCTTGACCTCGTCGTTCGGCTTGAGCTGATCCTTTAAGACCTCGTAGAACGTCTTGCCCGTGTCCTTCCAATACTGCTCGGCGTCGAGCTTCTTGTCGTCGGAGAAGTAGAGGAAGACCCAGGAGCGGACGGAGTCCTCGGGCGGCATGCGCGGCTCCTCGCGGAAGGCGGGCATGTTCGTCATCACCATGCGGTAGAAGCCGTCCTTGTCCTTCTCGAAGCGCGCGTCGCCCATGTTGATGGGGCGGTAGCGCATGCCCATGTAGGGCTTGAGGTAGTAGGTGACGGAGCGGACGGGGATGTCGCGCTGGAAGGCGATGCGCAGCTTGTTGGCGGAGGCGCCCGGGCGCACCTCGCGCCAGCGGTACTCGACGATGGAGCCCGGCTCGACGCCCGGCAGCGCGAAGGACTTGACCTTGACCTTGACGCCGCTGACCTTGACGACCGTGCGGTCGAACACGTCTTCCTTCTTCAGCTCGACGATTGTCCCGTCGGGCTTGATGACGCGAGCGGCCACGTCCTTGATCTGCTGGCTGCCGTAGTAGGGCAGCTCGATCTTGCTCTGCGAGTCGCGGCCGCGCTCGTTGAAGACCTTGATGCGGACGTAGTTCTTGAGCGATAGCTCGTAGGGCTGGCTGTCGTCGATGTAGACCTCCCAGAAGAGCGCCTCGGCGTCGGCGTCCTTCTCGACGACGGGGGCGGCCGCGCCGATCTCGGACGGGTCGAGCGGCTTCCAGTCCTTGTCGCCGCGCGCGAAGGCGGGCCGCGGAGTCAGAGCCGTGAAGACGAGAGCGAGCAGGAGGGCGAGCGCGCCGGACGCTCCGGGGCGCGGAAGGGGTAAGGGGGACTTCATTCTCTTGAACCTTTCGGGGCGGAAAGCGCCTTTACGGAGACGGTCGGGGTCGGACGTACAGGACGCAACGTGTGAAATCAACGTCACTCGGACAGAGAGGGGTCGCCGTGACTGAGCGACCAAACGGACGGAGGATTTTACGACGAGAAACCGGACGGGGCAAGCGTGGAAAAGGCAAAAAAGGCCGTGAACCGTAAACCGTGACAAGATAAAGGCCCGTTGTTTATCTTGTCACGGTTTACGGTTCACGGCCTTTTTGCTTTTTTACTTTTGCCTTTGTTATTTTCCCGACGGGGGTTCAGGTGATGAAATTCGGGACTTTAACGCCGAGGGAGTTCGGGGAGCGCGTGCGCGGCGGCGAGGACTTGCTGCTGGTGGACGTGCGCGAGCCGGAGGAGTACGAGCTGGCGCGGGTCGAGGGCGCGCGCCTCCTCCCCCTGAGCCTCTTCAACGAGTGGGCGCCGCCGCTCGACCCTGCGCGCCCGACGGTCTTCATCTGCCACCACGGCATCCGCAGCGCGCAGGTCTGCGCCTACCTCTCGCGCCAGGGCTTCGAAAAAATCTACAACCTCTCCGGCGGCATTGACCGCTGGTCCGCGGAAGTAGACCCGTCCATCCCACGTTACTAACAATGAACGACCCGACAGCCGTCATCGCGGCGCTTGAGAACGCGCCCGCCGTCATCGTGCCGCTCGTGCGCGAGGTGCCGGCCGCGGTCTTGAAGCGCAGGCCCGCGCCCGGGCGCTGGTCGGCGCACGAGCACGCGTGCCACCTCGCCGACGTGCACGCGCTCTTCTTCAAGCGCCTCGGACAGTTTCTTTCCGAAGAGCGCCCGCGCATCGAGCCCTTCGACCCCGGCACGCAGCGGCCCGACGGCGAACTGCTCGAAGTAGATTTAGACGACGCGCTCGCGCGCTTCGCCGAAGACCGCCGGAGACTCGTCGCGCGCCTGCGCGAACTCCCGCCCGACATCTGGCACCGCGAGGCCGACCACGACGAGTACGTGCACTACTCAGTCCTCATCATGTTCCGCCACCTCGCCCTCCACGACTTCCTCCACGCCTACCGCGTCGAGGAGTTACTGCTGAAGCGTGACTGGGACGACGAGGTATGAGTTATAGCGAGGAGCACGCGGCCCGTTACCCGTCGGAGTACCTGGCGGGCATCGACCTCTACAACGCGGGCGAGTTCCACGCGGCGCACGACGCCTGGGAGGAGCGCTGGCGCGACGACTGCGGCCCGCGCGAAAAACTCTTCCTCCAGGCGCTCATCCAGTCGGCCGTCGTCTTCCACCACATCGAGATCGGCCGCCGCGGCGCCGCCCGCCGCATGTACCGCATGGCGCTTGAGAAGTTCGAACGTCTCGACGCCCGGCGCTTCATGTCGCTCGACATCGACGACTATCTCGCGCAGCTCGCGCGCTCCCTCTCCTGGCTCGAAGCCGCGGAAGACCCGCGCGACGCCGTCCAGCCCGAAGCCTTCCAAACCCCACACCTTCAACTCCTGCCCGGCGCGATGGACTACGACTGACGTGCGCTGCTCCTTTGCTCCCGCGCCTTTGTGTTCTAGAATCGGCGCACAGTTAAAGCATCACAGGTCGGAGGGGTGAGGATGTCTCAAGTGGAGATACTTGAAGGCGCGGAGGAGTGGCGCGACCGTTACGCGCGCTGGAAGCAGATCAACGAGCTGCGCGGCGGCGACGTGGGCGAGCACTACCCCTGGGTCGTGAACCGGCACGCGCCCTTTCGGCCCGCACGGCGCGCACTGCCGATGCTCAACCTCGCGCTCGTCACCTCGGCCGGCGCCTACCTCGACGGCACCGAGCCCTTCGACACGCAGACCTTCGGCGGCGACACCTCCGTCCGCGAAATCCCCGTCGAGGTCGGCCCCGAAGACTTGCAGTGGACGGCGCGCGGCTACGACCTCGCGCACGTCAAAGAGGACATGAACGCGCAGGTGCCCATCGAACGGCTCAAAGAGTTCCAGGGCAACGGCATCATCGGCCAGCTCAACCCGGTCTTCTGGAGCATCTCCGGCTTCATCCCGAACGCCGCCCGCTTCGCCGCCACGGGCGTCCCGCAGCTCGTCGAGCGCGTCCGCCGCTACGAGGTGCAGGCGGTGCTGCTCGTCCCGGCCTCGCGCCTCTGCCACCAGACGATCTCTCTGGCCGCGCGCGCCATCGAGGCCGCGGGCGTCCCCACGATGACGCTCGCCGTAGACCGCGCCGTCGTCGAAAACGTGCGCCCGCCGCGCGCCGCCTACTACCCCGGCGAGTTCGGCTGCGTCGTCGGCAAGCCCAACTGGCCCGAGTACCAGCGCCGCGTCCTCGACGAAGCCCTCCGCCTCATCGAGCCCATCGACCAACCCAGCGTCCGCAACCTCAACGTCGCCGCCTCGACCGAAGTCGAGATGGAAAGGGGCGAAAGATAAAAGGGTGTTGGGTTTTAGGTGTTGGGTTAAGACGCCTGCTCTAACCCAACACCTAAAACTCAACACCCAACACCCTTCCCTCACCCGCCGAACTGCGTCAGTACTTCTTCCACTTGAGCGAAGTCGAAGGGCTTGCCGATGACGGTGGCGGCGGGAGCGTCGCCCTGCGTGCGGGCGGCGTCGCGGCCGTAGCCGGTGACGACGGCGATGCGTGTGCGGGGCGAGCGGCGGCGCACGGCGCGCGCCACCTCCCAGCCGTCCATCTCGGGCATCGAGAGGTCTGTGAAGACGAGGTCGAACTCGCCTTCGTCTAAAGCCTTGAGGGCCGCGCGGCCGCCGTCGGCGCGTCGGACGTTGTGGCCGAACGCCTCGACCATCTCGGCCAGCGTCTCGCGCACGTGCTCCTCGTCGTCAACGACGA
>CAXTSK010000094.1:0-12488 GCA_964246655.1 uncultured Pyrinomonadaceae bacterium | reverse complement strand
ACGCCGGAGAGGCCGGCGTCGGCGCTGTCCACCTTCATCAAACCAGGCACAGCTTCGCGCGGATCGTGGCGGAGGAGACCGGCTCGATCACGGACACGCAGGACGCGCTCGGCCACCGCAACGCCGCGACGACCCGCGTCTACGTCCGGCGCATCGCCGTCAAAAGAGACAAGCACAGCGGGAAGGTGACGGACCGTCTGAAGCGGCGGTGAGTCGCCCGCCCTCGTGACAACCTCCCGGGAGAGAGAGCTACGCCGATAATGAGCCGCTCGGAGGGGACGCGGGAGGACACGTTGTTCGAAGGCGTGTAGAGGTGGGTGGGGCGTCGATGCCGGCCGGCCTCTCACACCGGACGCCGCCTGAGCCACACCTCCCGCCCCTCGGGGCTCGCCTCAAGCCTCCTCTCCGGCGTGAGCCGGATCAGCCCGAGCCCGCACAGGGAAGCGATGGCGTCTCCGGCGGCGTCTTCGTCCACCTCCGCCTCGCTCCCGAGCACGCGGGTCGAACAGTCTCCACCCGTTGCCGTTCAGGCTGTCGCCCGTGTCGTCGCCGCGGAAGAAGCCGACCCGGCGCGCGGGTGCGGCCAGCCCCGGCATGCAATCGCCGCCCGCCTTGACGTTCAGCGGGAGTTTCAAGTCCTGGTAGCGGATGGCCTGCGTCGGCGACTCGCTCTGGGGTCCCTTCAGCAGATCCAGGAAGAGCGGGTCGTTGCCGGAGCGGAAGGTGAGCGTGTAGGTCTGCTCCGCGGGCATGACGACCGAGACGGTCCCGCCGCCGAGCAGGTTGTAATCCACGCCGGGCACGCTCGGCGCGAAAGGCTCGTTACCGTCCGGCTCGGTGCTGTTGCCCGCCGCGTCCGTCACGCCGACGTGGTCTACGCCGACGACCGAGAGGAAGTAAGCGGGCTCGGACGCGAGGACCGGCGGGTCGTCCGGCGCGAGGGCGGCGCCCTGCCCGCGCCCGAGCACGGAGAGGATGTAGTCCTGTATGCGCGGGGTCTGCGTCATGCCCGTGTGCTCGACGGCGTTGCGGCCCTCGTTGCCCTGCGGGGTGAACATGCACTTCGTGTGGCCGGGCGCGTTGAGGTCGGTCGGGCCGCTGACGCGCTCGGCGCTGAGCGTCGGCACGGTGCCGTCGCCCTGCGTGTTCGTCGTCCTGAAGGTGTTCACCGGCCGACAGTTTTCGCCCGGCGAGTCGCAGACGGTGCGCGTGACCGAGAGCACCTGGCCGATGGTGCGCTCGGTCCTCTGGACGCCGTAGACGTGGAAGTAGCTGACGCCCGTGCCGTCCGAACGCCAGTCGTCCTGCCCGGCGCAGTCGTGGAAGAGGCGGGTGGCGCTGCCGGGCCTGCTGCGCGGGTGGCGCAGGTCGAGCATATTCGTCAATTGCGGGAAGGTGTTGTAGGTCGGCTCGATGCGCCGGCTGCCGTTGATGTCCCAGTTGTCCTCGCCGAACGGGCGGCCGCCCAGCGAGAAGTAGGAGCGGCTCGGGATCAACTGGTGGACGCCGGGGAAGAACTCGGCGAGTTGTCTCAGCACGTCCTGGCCGACGAAGATGTTGATCGAGTCGAAATCCCCCGTCTCAAGCACGTTGATGGCCTTCGGCGCCCCGAGCCAGGGGGTGCCGACCGTGACCATCCGGTTGACGAAGCGCGGGCTCGTATTGTCGAGGATGTAGCGGCGCGACACCAGCCCGCCCATGCTGTGCGCCAGCAGGTCTACCCGCTGGCCGGGGTGGAAGCTTTGGACGCAGCCGATGTAGTCCTTGAGCGCCGCCGCGTTTTCGGCGCTGCTCCTGCGCCAGTCGTAGGCGAAGACGAAGAGCGTCGGGTCGTTCCACCTCTGCGAGAGGTCGCAGCCGGTGGTCGTCCGCCGCGCCGGGTCGTTGAAGACCTGATATTCGCGGTAGCCCCCCCTCGTCGTCAGCGCGTTGAGCAGCGGGCCGTAGACGGGCTCCTCCGTGACCTGGAAGCCGACTATGCGTACCGGGGCGTTGCGGATGACATCGGTGGGGACGACGTTAAACTGCTGCTGCGTCGGGTCGAGCGTCAGGCGCGTGCGGTC
Organism: uncultured Pyrinomonadaceae bacterium; assembly: GCA_964246655.1. GTDB lineage: Bacteria > Acidobacteriota > Blastocatellia > Pyrinomonadales > Pyrinomonadaceae > QHXN01. The sequence continues at coordinate 10,425 of CAXTSK010000094.1, read as the reverse complement.
GGGGCCCGGGAGCCGCAGGCCCGGCCACAACTCCGGGCCGCCCACCTGCCGGAGACGGCTGCCGCCGATGCCCGGGATGAAGATGAGCGGGGTCTCGGAGGTCTGCACCACCGGGGCATCAACCGAGAGCGTCATCACGAACAGTTCGACGGGCCAGTTCTTGCTCCAGACCCTGACGTAAAAATCTGCGGCCGAAGGGCTCTGGTTGGTGAACGGGCCGGAGGTGAAGTGCGCCGGGTCGTACTCGCTCTCGACGGTGTTGACCCACCCGTTGGGGGTGAGCAGTTGGCCGTTCGCGTCGTACACGTCGATGGTGAAGTTGGCGCCGTAGAAGGTCTCTTCGTAGGCGGTGCCGGTCGCGTAGAGTGACTGCCCGCCCTGCAAACGGACTTTAAAGAACTGTCCCGGTCGCGGTGCGCCCGTCGCGCAAGCTCCCGCGGTAGGTCGTCGGGAAGGAGGGCACCGTGGGCGCGTTGAAGATGTTATACCCGCCCACGTTCACGCCGGGGCGCGGCCTCCTGATGATGGTGAAATTATATTCGGGATCCTCCGGCGGGTTCCCGCGTCCCAATGCGTCCTTGCTCTCTATCTTGAGCGTGTACGGGAGCACCACCGGCGCCCGGACGCCGCGCCAGGGGAACGGCTCCGAGTAAGAGCCGCGGGAGGAGAACGTGTAGTCCGTCGAGGAGTAGAAGCCCCATAGGAGCTGCGAATAAATTTCCTGCCCCGACGCGTTGAGGAACGAAATTTTGACGTTCGTCCCACGGTTGCCGTCGTTCTTCATGTCGTGCGACTCGTGTATCTCAATGGTCTCGCACGGCTGGAGGTCGATGGTCTGCGTGATGCTTTCGCCGACCGCCTTGGGTTTGAAGGTGAGGGTGGTCGTCCTGCCATCCGGGCAGGTGGGAGCCTGCGCCCGCGCCGCCTCCGCGCCGCCTAAAAGCAGGAGGGCGGGGAGGAGCAGTCGCGGTGTCAAGAATAATCTCGGGATTGTTGAGCCAAGCAGCTTCGCCTAACAATTCAGTGAATCCTGTATGAACCATGCATAAATAGGTACGTCCGGCGGTTCAGGCGCTCTTCTCTTAATTGTTAGGCGAAGCCATACCACCATCAGCGCGCACTTAGGCGATCCCCATATTACTGTCTGTTGACGCGCGTAAAAGTCGTCCCTATAATAACGCGTCATAAGAGTCCTCAACCTTATGAGCTTCCAGCTTAATGGGCGGCAGCATGCCTTTCTCTATTTAGGAACTCACTCACCACGCTAAACCGGAGATTCAGCCGTGCCCGGCACATCCTCGTTGTTGACGTGCTCGGCTGAGCGTGATCATCCGGTAGGTGTCGTAGTGATAACGATGGCGCCGCTGCTTGGCCTCTTGGCCTACCTTCCAGTCTCAGCCCTAGCTTCACCTTCTATCGTGGCCGACGTGTAGCCTACGGATTCTCTTCGACTTGCGCGATGAGGACCGTCTAATCTTTTAACCTGCCCTTCCTCAGCATGTGAGCCGCCGCAATTCCTTCTAGAAAACCGCGGAGAAGAAATTCCATGCTCAGAGTAGCCTTAATCAACATGCCGTTCGCCTCGCTGAACCTGCCCTCAATCGGGTTGACCCAGATCGAGTACGTCCTGAAGAGCACGTACGGGGAGAAGGTCGCGACCGAAATCCTCTACCTAAACCACGAGTTCGCACACTACCTGGGGCTGGTGCCGTACAAGGACGGCACCAGCTCGATGAACCACCACAACTCCGGCATCGGCGATTGGTTCTTCAGGCAGGTGGCATTCCCCGACTTGGCCGACAACAGCGAGAAGTACTTCGGCCGCTACTACCCGCAGAGGGACGCGGCCACGCTGATGTTCAAGTCCTACATGTTGGGCAAGCGCGAGGGGCTCGCAGGACTGCTCGACGACCTCATAGATAAGTACAGGCTCGACGAGGCGAACGTCGTCGGGATGACTTCGATGTTCTCGCAGCACGTCGCCAGCCTGGCGATGGCGCGGCGCTTGAAGGAGCGGAACCCGAACGTGATCACGGTCATGGGTGGGGCTAACTGCGAGTCGCCGATGGGGCAGGAGATCGCGAAGAACGTTGACTGCGTGGACTTCGTCTTCTCCGGGCCGGCGCTGAAGAGCTTTACCTCCTTCATCGGCCACTGCCTCGAAGGCGACGCCGAGGCGTGCCACTCGGTCAAGGGCGTGTTCTCGCGCCGGAACTGCGCGGCCCCGCAGGGCGGCCTCCCGGTGCTCGGGCAGAAGCCGAAGGGCGCCGAGATCGGTGAGGACCTCGACATCGACGCGGGCGTCATGCTCGACTACGGCCCGTTCCTCGACGCCGTCGAGCGCGAATTCCCGAACCGCGAGGTCGAGCCCATCCTGCTCTTCGAGACCTCGCGCGGCTGCTGGTGGGGCGAGCGCGCGCACTGCACCTTCTGCGGCCTCAACGGCATGACGATGAGCTACCGCGCGATGAGCCCGGAGAAGGCCATCGAGCAGTTCGAGTCCATGTTCGCCTACGCCGACCGCGTCTCGCGCATCGACTGCGTGGACAACATCCTCGCCAAGAGCTACATGAAGGAGGTCTTCCCGCACCTGCGCACGCCGTCCAACGTCAAGCTCTTCTACGAGGTGAAGGCCGACCTCTCCGAGGAGGAGGTGGAGATTCTGGCCGCGGCGCGCGTCAAGCTCGTGCAGCCGGGCATCGAGTCGCTCGCCACCTCGACCCTGAAGTTGATGAAGAAGGGCACCAGTTCTTTCTCGAACATCTTCTTCCTGAAGAACTGCGTGACCTACGACATTCACCCCGAGTGGAACCTGCTCGTGGGCTTCCCCGGCGAGGGCGAGGAGGTCTACAAGAAGTACCTCGAAGACATCCCACTGCTGGCGCACCTGCCGCCGCCGAGCGGCGTCTTCCCCGTCCGCTTCGACCGCTTCAGCCCCTACTTCGTCAAGGCCGAGGAGTACGGACTCCAACTCCACCCGGTGGACTACTACGAGCTGACCTACCCCTTCCCGAAGGAGTCCATCAGCAACCTCGCCTACTACTTCAGCGACCACAACTACGGCGCGAAGTACTTCCTCATGATGGTCCGCTGGATCAACGAGATGCGCGCGAAGTTCGAGGCGTGGGAGGGGCGCTGGTCGGGCAATGGCACGGCGCCGCCGCAACTCTTCCTCAACCAGCGCGACGGCGTGAGCCACATCTTCGACTCGCGCTCGGGCGAGCCGGTCGAGTACGAGATCGGCGAGCCGATGGCGACGGCGCTCGGCATGATGTACGACAGGCCGAAGCGCGTCGCGGACCTCGAAAAGGTGCTCGGCTACCTGCCCGGCTTCGACGCCGCGACGACGATGAACTTCCTCAAGGAGCGGGGTCTCGTCTTCCAGGAGGGCGACCGCTACATCGCGCTCGTGCTCTACAAGGAGGGGCGTCCGCGCGCCGGGCGGTCGGGCTAAACGGCTCAGTGTCTCGGGACCGGCGACGGGGGCCGCAGCGGCGGGCGGGGAGGCGTGGTAGGCGCCGACCCGGTTAATGCCCGACAGGTGGTTGACGCCTCAAACTCTGCCGGTGCGGCGGAAGTTCGTGCCTTCGAGGTAGAGGCGCGCGGCCTCACGCTTGATCTCGTCGCCGTCGCCGAGGGCATCGGCTCATGCCGACAGCTTACGGCACAACTATGATTTAGACATCCCCGTGAGTTCTATATTGACAGACACCTAAGATGTGAATAGAATGATGGCTCCTTTGAAGTCGGTGCTAATCAATTGTGGCTCGGGAAACCGGGCCGACCGTCTCCACCGTTAGACTTGATTCATTGGCTGAAGCGGTAGTCGAGCGAACGGCCCCACTCCCCTCCCCAAGATTTACATAAGAATAATTATAAATGTGTGGCAGTCATGCTGGCCTCCCGGCTCTCGCGTCTTAAATGCCTTCTGCGTTAACAATTGATTGCAGTGGAGTTTGTATCGGAATTCGTATCGGAGGGCGCTGATTGTTCAAGCGGGTATGGCTATAAATCCGCCGTAGCAGACTAAAACGTAGCAGTCTAAGTAAGAGCAGCGTGGAGGTTAATTCTTACTCGGAGGGAGAAATCTAATTCGGAAGTTCGGGCATCTTAGGCGTCATGTAGGATGGCCGTTTGCTCAAGCAATTATTTCAAACGGCGTTAATCATCCGGCGAATTGGTCTCCCATTCGGAAGTTTAGGTTGGAAGATTCGAGGGGGGAGTTCCTCTTGAATATCTTAAACCTAAAGGCCCCGGTGTCCTCAGTCATAATCGCTCCTCGATATTGAGCCTTGGGGCTTAAAAGGCGGCAGCACGCCTCCCCGCCAGTCCGCAGCCTCACAACTCTAAACCTAAGATTCGACTTATGTCGGACCCCGGTTCACCATCGAAGCATTCGGGCAGTCGTCACCCGACGGGCGAAGTCGTTTGCATAACGACCTCGGTGCTGCTCGCCTTCCTGGCTTTCCTATCCGTTCGGAGTTTGACGCCGTCCGCGGTCACGGCCGACACGCCGGGCACGGAATTCTCCACGGCCCGCGCCTTGGCTCACGTCGAGTCCATCAGCGCGCAGCCGCACCCGGTAGGCACGCGCGCGCACGTCGAAGTCAGCGACTATCTGCTCGGCGAGTTGGCGAAGGTCGGGTTGCAGCCGCAAGTCCAAAAGACAACGGCGGTGAATACGAACTGGGGTCGGCCGTATCGCGCCGCGACCGTTCAGAACGTCTTGGCGCGGCTCGCGGGGACGGCCAACACCCGTGCCGTCATGCTGGTCGCACACTACGACTCGGTGCCGAACAGCTTCGGCGCGGGCGACGACGGCGCCGCGGTCGCGGCCCTGTTGGAGACTCTGCGCGCGCTGGCCGCGGGGCCGCGCTTGAGGAACGACGTGATCGTCCTCTTCAGCGACGGCGAAGAGTTGGGCATGCTTGGGGCCGGGGCCTTCGTCGCAGAACATCCGTGGGCGAAGGACGTAGGGCTCGTCCTTAACTTCGAGGGGCGCGGCACTCACGGCCCGTCCGTCATGTTCCAGACGAGCGACGGGAACGGCCGGCTCGTGGGCGAGTTCGCGGGCGCGGCCGAACACCCCGTGGCGAACTCGCTCTCATCCGCCATCTACAAGCTGCTGCCGAACGACACGGACTTCACGGTCTTCAAAGACGCGGGGCTGGCCGGGTTCAACTTCGCCTTCATCGAAGGCTTCGACGCATACCACTCAAGCCTCGACAACGCGCAAGACCTCGACGCGCGCAGCCTTCAACACCACGGCTTGCAGGCTCTCGCGCTGACGCGCCGCTTCGGAAATATAAACTTGAAGGGCGAGGCCGGAGGCGGCGACGCGGTCTACTTCGACCTTTGGGGAAGCAGCCTGCTTCACTACTCGCAGGGCGTGGCCGTCGCACTCGCCGTCGCGCTGACCATCCTCGCCGCCGTCGTCATCGCCGCGGGCTTAAGACGTAAGTTCCTGACGCCCTCCGGCGTTGCGCTCGGGGCGGTCGCATTGCTGCTGAGCGTGGGCGCCGCCGCCGCGCTGTCGTATCTCGTCTGGCGGCTCGTCGTCGCGGTCGAAGGCTCGCCCGCGTCGCTCCCGCGCGAAGACACGCACATCAACAGGCTTTACGCGGCGGGGTTCGTCGCGCTCACCATCGCCTCGGCCTCGGCCATCTACTCGCTGTTCAGAAGAAAGTTGAGCGTCGAAGACCTGGCCGTTGGCGCGCTGCTCTGGTTCTGGGGTCTGCTGATCTTGTCGCTCGTCTATTTGCCGGGGGGGAGTTACCTGCTGACATGGCCGCTCGCGTTCGGTCTGGCGGGTTGGGCTTACCGGTTTACGGCGGCGCGGAGGGAGCTTAACGGGGCCGGACTCCGCATGCTCTTCTTCCCGTCCGCCGCGTGCGGAGTCGTCCTGCTCGGCCCTCTGGCCTTCCAACTCTTCGTCGCGTTCGGCGTTGACATGATTTACGCGGTGGCGGCGCTGACGGCGCTTTTGCTCGGGCTGTTCGTCGTGCAGTTCGATCTGAGGGCCGGCGCGCGCAGGTGGCTGCTGCCGGCCGCGTCGGCGGCGGTCGCGCTCTGCTTCGTGCTGGTCGCGCTCCTCCAGCCCGGCTTCGGCGGGCGTCGCCCTCAGAGGGACGACCTCTTCTACGCGCTGAACGCCGACACGGGCCGCGCCGGCTGGGCGAGCACCGACGCGCAGCCCGACGAATGGACTTCACAGTTCTTGTCGGGGGACGGACACAGGGCGGCGCTGACAGATTACGTGCCGTGGATGGACACGGGCGAGTTCCTGCAACACGCCGCGCCCGTGGCGCCGCTGCCCGCGCCCGAAGTCAGGGTGCTTGAGGACGCCGTCGAAGGCGGCGTGCGTTCGCTGCACCTGCGCGTCGTCTCGGCGCGCGAGGCGTCCGCCCTTTACGTCTACGTGGGTTCGGAAATTTTCGATGGCACGGTCGGCGGGAAGCCTTTGGTCAACCGCGCCGAGTCGGGGCCGGACCAGGGCTGGATTCTGAATTACTGGGCGCCGCCCGCGGAAGGGGTTGACCTGACCTTCAAGACTAAATCATTCGAGCCGCTCGGCGTGAAAGTCGTAGACAAGACGTATCAACTGCCTGCCTCCGAATCACTGTCGGTCAGCCCACGGCCGAACAACTTTATGCCCGCGCCCTTCACTTACAGTAACTCAACCTTCGTTGTCCGTTCGTTCTCCCTGCCTGCGCCCGGGGCGAGGTGAGCGGCCGGCCGATCTTTTCCGACGGCTCTACCGTCATGGATTTAATGCTTATGAGAGTCGAGCGCGGCGCGGGCCGCAGCCCGCCCTGAATCCGACGCGGGGCGCACGGAGTTTTCAACCCTCATAACGCTTCGTGCTTCCCTGCGAGCGCGCGCCTACCACGCGCGCGCTCGATCCGACAGGCCATCTGTTTTAGACGCGACCCTGCCTTCCAGTCACCCTTGCCTCCGATCCAGTCTAGCGCTCGTCACGTGGTGAACTCTCACGACGTGCCCGCAGGCGGTTAGCCCACGACCGTCTTACATTCACCAACTGCAAAGGCAAGCACCGAAGGGGGTATCTCATGACCGATCCGACGGCCGGCGCCACACGCTGGTATGTAGTGCTATCTCACCCTAAACAGGAGTTCCGGGCCGAGAGCAATCTGAAGGTTAACGGAGTGGAGATCTTCCTCCCCAGAGTAAAGGAGCGTCACACGAACCCTTTCACCAACGTCCCGTCTTTCGTAGTCAAGCCGCTCTTCCCGCGCTATCTCTTCGCGCGCTTCAAAGTGGAGGCCGAACTCCGCAAAGTCTGCTTCACGCGAGGCGTCCACAGCGTCCTCAACTTCGGCGGCGGCCCGGCGGTGATAGGCGACGAGATCATCAGCCTCATCGAGTCGCGCGTCGGCGAGGACGGGTTGGTCAAACTCGACGACGATCTCACACGCGGCGACAAGGTGATGATCGAAGGCGGCCCGCTCAACACGCTGGTCGGCGTCTTCCAGTACGACCTGAAGGGCAGCGAGCGCGTCGTGATACTTCTGACGGCCATCAGCTATCAGGGTCACATCGTCATCGAGAAAGACCTCGTCAGAAAAATCGGCTGAACCAACTTGAAGACTTGGGGGTGCTCATGAGCGACGTACAACTAATCGAGGCCGTGAAGGCCGGCCGGCAGCCCGGCGTCGAAGAACTGTTGGACGCGGGCGCGGATGTCAACCAGCAGGACGAGCAGGGCTGGAGGCCCCTGAACTGGGCCGCGGGCAGGGGCGACCTCGGGGTCGTCAGGCTGCTGCTCGACCACGGTGCGGACGTGTTCAAGGTCGGGCGCGACCAGAGGACGCCGTACAAGATCGCGCTCGCCGCGGGCCACGCGGAGGTCGTCAGGCTGTTGAAGGAGGCCGAACAGGCGGCGGGCGGCGGGCGCGACGAGGAGCCGCCGCGCCGCGACGCGAAGGCTTATGTCCTCGGAGACCTGCGCAAGTTCGGCGGCTGGCGCGAGGAGAGGATTAACTGGAAGGCCGGCGACAACGCCGAACGGAACGGCGACGGCGCGCGGAACGGTGACGGCAGCGGCGAAAAACTCTCCGACGAAGACGTGGTCTTCCTGCACGAAGACTTCACGGTGTCGCGCTCCATCTGGCGCGACGAGAACGTCATCTTCAATCAGGTCACCCCGGAGTGGAGAGACTTCTGCGAGAACGTCCTACAGTTCAGAGTCCCGACCGACCTGGACCTCATCGTACAGGCGCAGGCGGACGAGAAGGGCACACACGCTTAGACGCGACGCGCGACGACTCCGCGGGCGCGGCGCCCCGGCAGACGGACGGCGAGATGATTCATCAGAATTCCTCCGTCGCATCAGGCGGCGGGCCGAAGACTCTCGTGGAACTCCTGCGCGCGCGTGCTGAGCAGAGGCCCACGCAGACGGTCTACACGTTCCTCGCCGACGGCGAGACGGAGGAAGCGGTTCTCACCTACGCGGAGTTGGACGGCCGCGCGCGGGCCGTCGCCGCGTTGCTGCAAAGTTCGGGCGCCGCGGGCGAACGCGTGCTGCTGCTCTACCCGCCCGGCCTTGAGTACGTCTGCGCCTTCTTCGGCTGCCTCTACGCGGGCGCGGTCGCAGTCCCGGTCTACCCGCCGGGGTCTGAGCGCTCGCTGCCCCGGCTCGCGTCGGTCGTGAGCGACGCCGCGCCGAAGGCGGCGCTGACGACGGGGCGTGGCCTGTCGAGGATGCTCACGTCGCTTCCGGAGTCTTCTCCCTTGCGCGCGCTCGGTTGGCTCAACACCGAGGACTTGAGCGGCGACGCGGCGGGCGTGTGGCGCGACGGAGGCGTCACCGCCGACTCGCTCGCCTTCCTCCAATACACGTCGGGCTCAACGTCCACGCCGAAGGGCGTCATGCTCACGCACGAGAATCTGCTCCTCAACCAGCGAATGATTCAGGAAGCGTTCGGCCAGACGGAGCAGTCGGTCATCGTCGGCTGGCTGCCCCTCTACCACGACATGGGGCTGATCGGGAACGTCCTGCAAACCGTCTACTGCGGCGCGCGGTGCGTCCTCATGTCGCCGGTGAGTTTCCTGCAACGCCCGCTGCGGTGGCTCGAAGCGATCTCGCGTTACGGGGCGACGACGAGCGGCGGGCCTAACTTCGCTTACGAACTCTGCGTGCGCCACGCGGGGTCGCGCGAGCGGGAGTCTCTGAGGCTGGATAGTTGGGACGTGGCTTTCAACGGCGCGGAGCCCGTGCGCTGCGACACGCTCGAACGATTCGCGGAGGCTTTCACGCCGTGCGGCTTCAGGCGCGAGGCGTTCTTCCCTTGCTACGGGCTCGCCGAGGCGACTCTGTTCGTCACGGGCGGCATGAAGGCCGCGCCGCCCGCCGTCGCCTTGATAGACGGGCATGCTCTTGCAGAGAACAGAGTCGTCAACGCCGAAGAGGACAGCGGCGATGCGGTGTCGCTCGTCGGCTGCGGACGCGCCGCGACGGGGCAGGAGATCCGAATCGTTGACGCGGAGACGCAGACCGAATGCCCGCCCCGGACCGTGGGCGAGGTCTGGGTGTCCGGCCCGAACGTCGCGCGCGGCTACTGGAATCATCCCGACGAGTCGGAGTCGGTCTTCAACGCTTACGTCGCCGGGACGGGAGAAGGCCCGTACCTCCGCACGGGCGACCTCGGCTTCGTCCTCGACGGCGAATTGTATCTCACGGGTCGCATCAAAGACCTGATCATCATCCGCGGGCGCAACTACTACCCGCAGGACATAGAACTGAGCGTCGAGCGCAGCCACGCGGGCTTGCAGCCGGGGGGCGGCGCGGCCTTCTCCGTAGAGGCCGCGGGCGAAGAGCGTCTGGTCGTGGCGCAAGAGGTCAGGCGTCACTACAGGAACCTGGACTTCGCGGAAGTCGCGGCCGCCGTCCGTCAGGCCGTGGCCGAAGAGTACGACTTGCAGGTCTACGCCGTCGCGCTGCTGAAGCCCGGCGGCGTCCCGAAGACTTCGAGCGGTAAGCTTCAGCGGCGGCTCTGCCGCGAGAGGTTCCTGAGCAGCGAGTTGAACGCGCTCGCGACCTGGACGGCGAACGTCAACACGCGGGCCGTCACGCCGCGGCCCGAGTCATCGCCCGACGTTTCGGCCCATTCGTCCCGGAGCGCCGAAGAGGTCGAAGCGTGGCTCGTCTCCGAGTTGGCCGCGAGGCTCGGGATGCCCGCCGCGGAGGTCAACGTCGAACGCCCGACCGCGTACTACGGCGTGGACTCGCTCACGGCCGCGGAACTCACGCACGGCCTGCAAAAGCGGTTCGGCGTGAGCCTGTCGCCGGCAGACGTTCTCCGCAGTCCGAGTCTCTCCGAACTCGCGGACGGCGTGTGCGCACTTCTCATGCGGACGGACGCGCCCGCGCCGACGGACGCCCCCGCCCCGTCCGCGAGTTCGGAG
>CAXTSK010000093.1:7214-12507 GCA_964246655.1 uncultured Pyrinomonadaceae bacterium | reverse complement strand
GGCGCCGCCGCGCCCGAGTCGAAGGGCCCCGCGGGCGCGGGCGCTAACGGCGAGCCGCCCGCGGGCGACGGGTTCGCGAACGGCACGGCGGCCAACGTCGTCCCCGTCGCACTCACGGCGACGGCGCTCGCGCCGCGCGAGGGCGCGGGACGGCGCGGCGTCGTCCTCGTCATCGAAGACCTGTCCGAGCTGCTCGCGGCGCAGCGCGCGGCCGCCTGGAGCGAGGTCGCGCGCAGGCTCGCGCACGAGATTAAGAACCCGCTCACCCCCATCCAGCTTTCGGCCGAGCGCATCGCGCGCCACTTTCGAAGGGCGTCGGCGGATGAAAGTGCCGGTGCCTCGACTCAGGCGCGCAACGGACACGAGGCCGAGCGCGAGCGCGTGGCGCGCGTCGTCGAGGAGTGCACGACGACCATCAGCCGCGAGGTCGAGGGCCTGAAGTCGATGGTGGACGAGTTCACGCGCTTCGCCCGGCTCCCGCACGCGCGGCTCGAACCGGCGGACTTGAACGAGGTCGTGCGGCAGGCCGTCTCGCTCTACCGCGAGCGCCTGGAAGACGTGCGGATGGACGTGCTGCTCGCGCCCACCCTGCCGGGGGCTCTGCTCGACAGCGAGCAGATCAGGCGCGTCTTCGTCAACCTCATCGACAACTCGGTCGAGGCGCTCGCGTCGGCCGACGGCGAGCGGCGCATCACGGTCGCCACCGCACACGACCCCGCGCGCGGCCTGCTCATCGCCGAGGTCGCCGACACGGGCCACGGCATCGCGCGCCACGACTTCGCGCGCCTCTTCCAGCCCTACTTCTCGACCCGGGGCCGCGGGACGGGGCTCGGCCTCGCCATCGTCCACCGCATCATGACCGAGCACGGCGGCCGCATCCGCGCCGAGTCGAACCGGCCGGGAGGGGCGAGGATGATTATTGAACTGCCGGTTGCCGAAGAAGCACGCACCTGACAACAGCTTATGTCCGACCTGGTTCTCATCGTTGACGACGAGCGCGGGATACGCGAGACGTTGCGCGCCGTTCTGGAGGACGAAGGCTTCGAGTGCGAGGCCGTCGGGTCGGGCGAGGAGTGTTTGGAGGCGGTCGGGCGGTGCTCGTTCGGGTGCGTGCTGCTGGACGTGTGGCTGCCCGGTCTGGACGGGCTTGAGACCCTGGCGCGGATGCGCGAGCAGGGGGCGGACGCGGCGGTCGTGATGATCTCCGGGCACGCCACCATCGAGACGGCCGTGCGCGCGACCAAGCTCGGCGCGTTCGACTTCGTCGAGAAGCCGCTCTCCATCGAGAAGACCGTGCTGACCGTGCGTAACGCGCTCCGCCAGCGCGGCCTCGAACGCGTCAATGCGGCCCTCAGTGAAGAACTGCGCGACGAGTGGGCGATGGTCGGCCAGTCGGTGGCATTGCGCGCCCTGCGGAAACAGATCGAGCTGGTCGCGCCGACCGACGGGCGCGTGCTCATCTACGGCGAGTCGGGAACGGGGAAAGAGTTAGTCGCGCGCGCCATCCACGCGCGCTCGTTGCGGGCCTCGGCGCCGTTCGTCGAGCTGAACTGCTCGGCCGTGCCCGAAGAGCTGATCGAGTCGGAGCTGTTCGGCCACGTCCGCGGCGCCTTCACCGGGGCGACGGGGCCGAAGCGCGGCAAGTTCGAGGCGGCCGACGGCGCGACGCTCTTCTTAGATGAAGTGGGTGACATGAGCCCGCGGATGCAGGCGAAGGTTCTGCGGGTGCTCGAAGAGCAGCGCTTCGAACCCGTCGGCTCGACCACCTCGATGCGCGTGGACGTGCGCGTGCTCGCGGCGACCAATAAACGTTTGGAGGTCGAGATCGAGCGCGGCAACTTCCGCACAGACCTCCTCTACCGCCTCAACGTCATCCCGTTCGAGGTGCCCCCTCTGCGCGAGCGCGCCGAGGATATCCCGCTCCTCGTCGAGCACTTCAACCAGCGCTTCTCGCTCTCCTACAACAAGCGCCCGAAGCGCTTCGAGGCGGACGCGGTCGAGGCGCTGCGCGCATACTCCTGGCCCGGCAACGTGCGCGAGCTGCGCAACACCGTCGAGCGCGTCGTCATCATGCACACCGCCGAGCGCGTCGCCGCCCCGGACCTCCCGCCGCTCGGCGGCGAGGAGCCCGCGCCCGCGGCCGCGCGCTTCTCCTCCTTCCGCGACGCCGGCGAAGCGCACCAACGCGACTTCATCCGCGCACGCCTCGCCGAGGCCGAGGGCAACGTCTCACGCGCCGCCGAACTCATGGGCATGGATCGCAGCCACCTCTACCGACGCATGAAGGCCCTCGGCATCAACGTCCGCGAAGAGAGGGCCGGCACCGGCCAGCCGTAAGTTTGCACGACCGCCGCTGCGGGCAAGCTCATTTGAGCTTGAAGATTTGCGTGAAGGTCATGGCGTGTCCGGTGCTGCCCTCCACCTTGATTTTGCCTGCGTAGAAGAGCTTGACGCCTTCGTTGTCGGGGTCGGCCCGCAGGGTTCGCAAGTCCTTCTCCGTAATGTTTATCACGGCGCTGGGGTTCCGCACCGGCGCGCCCTCAAACATCAAGGGCTTATCATTCGACAGGTCGATGACGAGCGTTCTGGCCCCGGTGACGTTAAGCTGGTAGACGCCGCCGATCCTGCGTGCGGCGTCCGCGTTGCGCTCTAAGACCCCGCGGATGTCGGCGACGAACTGGTCGGTCGGGTTCGCGGGCTCCTCCGCGTCTTGCGGAAGTTTGTGGACGATGTAGTTGTCCAGGACCAGCACGTCGAGGTCGCAGTTGAGAAAGAAGTCGAGAGCCTGCTCGGGCGTCTCGACGATGGGCATGCCCCTGCGGTTGAAGGAAGTGTTCAGCAGCACGGAGATGCCGGTCTGCTCTTTGAAGGCGCGGAGCAACTCGTAGTATTTGGGTGAGACTGACGCCTTCACGGTCTGGATTCTGGCCGACTGGTCTTGATGTGTCACGCTCGGGATGCCCTACCGCCACTCGGGCCTGACCGGGGCGATGAGAATCATGTAAGGGCTTTCGTAGTCGCAGTCGAAGTAGAGGGACACGTCCTCGGCGAGGACGGACGGCGCGAAGGGGCGGAAGTCTTCGCGGAACTTGATCCGGGCGTTGATGAAGTTCCGCATCTCGACGCGCCTCGGGTCTGCGAGGATGCTGCGGTGCCCGAGCGCCCTCGGCCCGAACTCGGCCCCGTCCTGGAACCAGCCGACGGTCTTGCCGTCGGCCAGCAGCGCCGCCGTCTGTTGAATGTAGTCGTCGGGCGCGGCGAAACTCACGGACTCCTTGTACGCGTCGAGCGCCTTCGTCACGCTCCTGCTCCGGTACGGACGGCCGAGCGCCATCGAGCCGTTATGCAGAGCGCGCTCGCGCCCGAGCACTTCCATCCAGCCGTAGTAGGCGCACCCGACGGCCAGCCCGTTGTCCCCCGCCGGCTGTATATAAATGTCCTTGAACTTCGTGTTCTTCAAGATGAGCCGGTTGGCGACCGCGTTCAGGGCCACACCGCCCGCGTAGGCCAGGCGCTCCGACGGCGCCAGCTCATGACGTGCGTCGATGACGTAGAGGATGGCGCGCTCCAACTCCCTCTGCACCCAGTAAGCGATGTCGGCGTAGTACTGAAAATCCTGCTTGAACTGTTCGTAGTTGCGGCAAGGCCGGTTGAACTCCTCCATCCAGTCGTAGCGGACGAACGCCCGCCCGTCCTTCAACTCGAAAATCTCGAAGTCGTAGATTCCGGGGCGGCCGTAAGGGGCCAGCCCCATGAGCTTGCCGGGGTCTTCGAAGCCGCTGAAGACGTACATGCTGGCGGCCAGGTACAGGCCGCCGATGGAGTGCAGCGTGGTGTTCGGGTGCATCGAATAGCTTTTTAAATTCGTGCCCCACGGTGAGAAGTCCTTGTGGACGGTCGTCACCTTGTTGTCCTTGAAGACGTAATAGCTGTCCTTCTCAAAGTAGAGGTGGCGCAGCTCCGGGCTCGGATTCTCGGGAAGCATCGCGCCTTCGAGGTCGGTGCAGTCGTCGAAACTGCTGCCGCACCCGTCGATCACCATGACGGCGGCTTCTTCGAAGGGGGAGGTGCCGACGGCGCTGTAGGCGTGAGCCAGGTGGTGCGAGATGGTGACGACGGGCACGGTCTGGTTGAGCACGCGCGGCCCCTGCCACCAGTCGTTGCCCTGGCGGAGCATGCCGAAGTTCGCGTTCTGCACCACCAGCGCGAGGTCGTTGTAAGTAATCCCCGCGGCCTCCAGGCAATAACTGATGGCTTCCGTGTCGTTGCCGCCGTCGTGCTTGCGGCGTGTGAGCCTCTCCTTCTCGATGGCGACGCGGATGCGGCCGTCTTTCAGCAGGCAGGCCGAGCCGTCGTGTGAGAGGCCGGTTCCAAGGACGTAGACAGGTTTTCACTCTTTATCATGACGATTCCGCCCGGCGCGCGGGCGCTCCGTTGACCGAAGGGAGAGACTTCAAATGAAAGACGTTGAGTGAGGTGCGGGGAAAGTTAACCTTTGCCGAGAAACCTTTAGTCGCAACGCCGTCCGGAGCACGGAGTGAATGTGGCAAAAGTCTACCCTATTCTAGCCTCCAGCTCGCAACGCGTAAAACGTGCCCGGCGAGGATCACATTTTTTTGCGGCGCGGCCCGACTCGCCTCTCGGCCGTGAAGAAGCGCCCTCGCTAGACGGCCACGGGCGGCCCGCACGCCGTTCCGAATGCGGATTTTTGGACGATTTGCAATAAAGCGGACGAGCTATTATAGTGCGCCCGACTCACACATTTTCAAAGCTTACGTTAGCCCTAAACGTTTAGCTTTCGCGTCTCCCGATCTTAAGCCGGGCGGCGAATCACGCCCTGAGCGCAAGTGTCGGAGGCTGTCACGAGGCGGCGCGAGTTCGGCCGCCCGGGGCAGAGTCCCGAGCCTGTAGTCTTACTCTCACCACAAAATCCACCTTGAAAATTTAAGGGTCGAACGGTGTCTTCTCGGCCGTCTGATTGCTGACGGTTGGCGGCAGGTTGCCGAAGGACTCCCGGCTCACACACCGGCGGAATCGCACTGCAAAAAAAAGTGTGATCCCGGTCGGGCGCATTTTACGCGTTGGGAGGTGGAGAATAAAAAAGCTGCCCCGCTTAATCTCACTCGCGCCTTCAGACCTGCCGGGCAGAGCCTGTTGAGCCTTCGAAGTCCGGAAACGGCAGCCGCCCCGTGTCGCGCGGGAGCGGCAACTGCGGAAGGACGTTAGATCCGTTAACAGCTCACGTTCTAATTTCAGAGGGCCTCGCAGAAGGAGCCGCGTCATGGAAGCTCAC
>CAXTSK010000093.1:4266-7156 GCA_964246655.1 uncultured Pyrinomonadaceae bacterium | reverse complement strand
TCCCCCGAAGGGCGCTCACCGTCCGCACGCCCCGAGTCCGCCCCGACCCTCGACCCCCGAGAGAGTGAGAGCGAGTGGACGCCAGTCAGCCCCCAACCTCAAACGCGATGGCGACCGAACACACCCGGCGCCGGTAAATGACTGGAGAAACAGCCGTGACGAACCAACCCGTCTACCTCAAACCCAACGTGGTCGCGGAGCCTTTGTTCAACGACTGGTACGCGTGGGCCTATCTCATCTCGCCCGTGACGGCGGCCATGTACGTCGCGAACTTTCACTTGAAGATCATGCAGTCGTTCGTCTCGGCGCCGCAGCTTCACGTGAACGCGCTCAAGAATCCCGAGATGATCGGCGGGCCTTACATCAACTACCCGCCCGAGAGGGTGGGCGACGTGCGGGCGCTGATGCAGAAGACCGTCAGGGAGCAGACCACTTTGCTCGAACTGGCGAAGGCGGTGGCCGCGCTCGAAAAGCTGCTCGCGGGCGAAGAGGCGGGCGGGTACTCGCTTGAGCCTCTGTACCGGAAAGTGCCTGCGCCGCTCAAAGGGTACGTGGAGCTGCTCTACGACCTGAACAACCACCCCTCGGTTCGCTTCATCGAGGGGCTGCTGTACCGGAGCCCTTACTACGACCAGAAGCTTCAGAGCGTCCTCCTCTTCCCGGTCGAGGGCGACGACCGCCCCTTCGTCTTCAACACGCCGCGGCTCGAAGACGAATCCCGGCTCCGGCTCCGCGCGCCGTTCGCGGACGAGTCGTGGGACGCGCTGTTCCGTATGAGGTTCAGCGCGGGCTCCTACGAGCGTGTACGCGAGGCGTGCCGCGTCGAGGCGGCGCAGGAGGACTCCTTCAGGTCGCTCTTCACCACGAACGTGCCGCGCCCGTCCGACAAGTTTGAGGGCGAGGGCGTGCGCGTCAGGTACTTCGGCCACGCGTGTGTGCTGATCGAGTCGAAGCACGTCAGCATCCTCTCCGACCCGGTCATCGGCTACGAACACGGCCAAGGGCTCCCGCGCTATTCGCTCAACGACCTGCCCGAAACAATCGACTACGTCGTCATCACGCACAACCACGCCGACCACCTGATGTTCGAGACGCTGCTGCCGCTCAGGCACAAGATCAGGGACATCATCGTGCCGAAGAACAACGGCGGCTCACTCGCCGACCCATCGCTCAAGCTGGCGCTGCGCCACACGGGCTTCCCGAACGTCTTCGAGGTTGACGAGATGGAGAACGTCCCCGTGGACGGCGGCCGGATCACCGGCCTCCCGTTCCTGGGCGAACACTGCGACCTGAACATTCGGACGAAGTCCGTCTACCACGTCGAGCTTGAGGGGCGCTCCATCGTCCTCGCGGCCGACTCGAACAACATCGAGCCGGAGTTGTACGGCCACCTGCACGGGCTGACCAGCGACATCGACGTGCTGCTCATCGGCCTCGAATGCGACGGCGCCCCGATGAGTTGGCTCTACGGGCCGCTGGCGACGAAGCCTTTGGCGCGCAGGTGCGACCAGTCGCGGCGCACCAACGCCTCGAACTACGCCATGTCCATCGACATCGTGGACAGGCTCAAGCCGAAGCACGTCTACATCTACGCGATGGGGCAGGAGCCCTGGCTGACCTACGTCACGTCCATCAAGTACACGGACGAGTCTCTGCCCATCCGCGAGGCGCGGAGGCTGGTGGACGAGTGCCGCGGGCGGGGCATTGCAGCGGAACTTCTCTATGGCACGAAGGACATCGTCCTGACGCCGGCCGTGAGCGCGGCCGGGCGCGGGTTGTGAAGAACAAGGGGAGGGGATAAGCATGGACAGCCAAGTGCTGGAACTGGAACTAGACCTCACCGCCGGGCAGCTCAACCTCGTAGACCTCCTGCAAGAGCGGGCGGGCGAGCGACCGGACAGGCTCGCTTACACTTACCTCGCCGACGACGGCGGCGAAGAGTCGCGGCTCACCTACGCCGCGCTCGACGCCCGCGCCCGCGCGATTGCGGCGACGCTGCAAAGGCGAGTCGGACGAGGCGAGCGCGCGCTCCTGCTCTACCCGCAGGGGCTTGAGTTCGTGGCGGCGTTCTTCGGCTGCCTCTACGCGGGATCGTGGCCGTGCCGTGCTACCCGCCGCACCCTTCGCGCCCCGAGCGCACGCTCCCACGTCTGCGGGCCGTCGCCGCGAGCGCACGACCGCGCGTCGTGCTGACCACCTCGGCGCTGCTGCGTTCCGGCGAGGCAGTCCGCGCACAGAGGCCCCGGAATTGTCCGCGCTCGACTGGCTGGCGACCGACGACATTGATGACGCCGACGCCGACCGTTGGCACAGGCCGGAGTTG
Source organism: uncultured Pyrinomonadaceae bacterium (assembly GCA_964246655.1). Classification (GTDB taxonomy): domain Bacteria; phylum Acidobacteriota; class Blastocatellia; order Pyrinomonadales; family Pyrinomonadaceae; genus QHXN01. The sequence continues at coordinate 4,833 of CAXTSK010000093.1, read as the reverse complement.
ACGAGCGAGTCGCTCGCCTTCCTCCAATACACGTCCGGCTCGACCGCGACGCCCAAAGGCGTGATGGTGAGCCACGCCAACCTCCTGCACAATCAGAGCCTTCTGCGCGCGGCGTTCGAGACCTCGTCTGAGACGGTCGTGCTCGGGTGGCTACCCCTGTATCACGACATGGGGCTCATCGGGAACGTCCTGCACCCGCTTTACGTCGGGGCGCAGTGCATCTTGATGTCTCCGGCGGCGTTCATGCGCAGGCCGCTGAGTTGGCTCGAAGCCATCTCGCGTAAGCGCGCGACGACGAGCGGCGGGCCGAACTTCGCCTACGACCTCTGCGTGCGCAGGAGCACGCCCGCGGAGCGCGCCGCGCTCGACCTCTCCTCCTGGACGGTCGCCTTCAACGGCGCGGAGCCGGTGCGGCGGGCGACGCTCGAACGCTTCGCGGAGGCGTTCGCGCCGAGCGGCTTCCGCCCGGAAGCGTTCCTGCCTTGCTACGGGCTGGCCGAGGCCACGCTCTTCGTCTCCGGCAATAAGAACGCCAGGCCCGCCGCCGCCCTCCGCGTGGTTGAAGAG
>CAXTSK010000093.1:0-4222 GCA_964246655.1 uncultured Pyrinomonadaceae bacterium | reverse complement strand
TTGAGGCGGATTCACACGATGTGAACGCGCGCCCTCTCGTCGGGTGCGGGCGTCCCGCGGAGGGGCAGCGAGTCGTCGTCGTCAATCCCGAGACGTGCGACCCTGTGCCGCCGGACGGAGTCGGCGAAATCTGGGTCGCGGGGTCGAGCGTGGCGCGTGGCTACTGGGATGACCTGGAAGAGACGGCGGCGACCTTCGAAGGTTATCTCGGGGAGACGGGCGAGGGGCCGTTCCTGCGTACGGGCGATTTAGGTTTTCTGCGGGACGGACAGTTGTTCGTCACCGGGCGCCTCAAAGACCTCATCATCATCCGCGGCCTCAACCACTACCCGCAAGACATCGAGGCCACGGCCGAGTCGAGCCACGGCGACCTTCAGCCGGGCGGCTGCGCCGCGTTCTCTCTGGAGGCGTGCGGCGAGAAGAGGCTCGCGGTCGTCGTCGAAGTCAGTCCGCGCGCGTCGCGTAAACTGCGCGGCCTCGGCGCGAGAGTGTCGTCGTCGCCGGAAGTCGCCGCGCTCGTCGAAGCCGTCCGGAGGGCGGTGGCCGAGCGGCATCAGCTACAGGCGTACACGGTCGCGCTGCTCGGCGCGGGCGCGCTGCCCAGGACTTCGAGCGGCAAGGTTCAGCGCCGCCTGTGTCGTGCGCGTCTCCTCGCGGGAGACCTCGACGTGCTGGCGTCGAGCACGCTCGACGAATCTGCCGTTGTGAACGACGCGTCGGCCGACGCCGCCGCGGGCCTCGAACTGATGACGCCTCGGGAGCGGGGCGTCGCCGCCTGGCTGCGCGCGGAGGTGGCGGAGGCGCTGAGGGTGGGGGAGTCTGCCGTTGACCCCGGCAAGCCGCTCGGCGCGCTCGGACTCGACTCGCTGCTGGCGGTCGAACTCAGGTACAGGATCGAAACAGAGTTCGCGGTCTCGATGCCGCTGACGACCTTCTTTGAGGAGACGAGCCTCGAAGACCTCGCGGCCCGCATCGGCGAACAACTCGAAAGCGGCGGGCGGTTCATTGACGACACGCGCGGCGCGAACGTGCTGCCCGTGGACTTTCAAGCGCGTCAGGACGAGCACCCACTTTCGTACGGGCAGCAGGCGCTCTGGTTCCTGCAAAAGCTTGAGCGCGAGAGCGCAGCCTACAACGTCGTCCTCGCCGCGCGTCTGCCCGTGGGCGCAAACGTCGAGGTCGTGCGCGCCGCTTTGCAGACGCTCGCCGACCGTCACGCCTCTTTGCGCACCACCTTCGAGGAGCGCGACGGCGTGCCCGTGCAGCGCGTGCACGAGCCGGGCGCGGCGGTCTGCTTCGAAGCGATTCCCGCCGAGCGCTGGGACGAAGAAGAGTTGCGCGGCCGCGTTGAGACGGAAGCACACCGGCCTTTCGAGCTGGGGCGGGAATACCCGCTCCGCGTGTGCCTCTTCACGCGCGCGGACGGGCGCCACGTCCTCCTCATGGTCACGCACCACATCGCGGTCGATTTCTGGTCGCTGATGTTGCTGTTGGATGAACTGTCGTTGCTGCTCACTTCGGAAGGCGATTCGCATCGACGCGACTCATTCGAACTGTGCGCGCAGTACACGGACTTTGCGCGCTGGCAGGCGTCGCTGCTCGACGGCCCCGCGGGCGAAGCACACCTCGCGTACTGGCGGCATAAGCTCGGCGGCGAGCTGAGTGCGCTGCAACTGCCGACCGACCGCGCGCGCACGCCGTCCACGTCACGCCGCGGCGCGTCACACGAGTTCACGCTCGACGGCGAAGTCGGCGCCGCGCTGCGCGAACTGGCGCGGCGTGAGGGGACGACCCTGTACGCAGTTCTGCTCGCGGCCTTTCAGGTCTTGCTCGGCCGTTACGCGGGGCAGGAGGAGTTCGTCGTCGGCTCGCCTTTCAGCGGGCGGAGTCGCGCGGAGTTCGCGCCGCTCGTCGGCTATTTCGTCAACCCCGTCGCGCTCCGCGCGAACCTCTTGGGCGACCCCACGTTCCGCCAACTCCTGCGCCGCGTGCGGCAGAACGTCCTCGAAGCCCTCGAACATCAGGACTACCCGTTCCCAGCTTTGATTGAGCGACTGAGGCCGAACCGCGGCGCCGACCAGTCGCCGCTCTTCAACGTGATGTTCGTCCTCGAAAAGCCCCGGCGGCCGGAGACGCGTGGCGTGGCCCCACTCATCTTCGGGACGGCGGGCGACCCCGTGCGAGTCGGGGGACTGACGCTCGAACCCTTCGCCTTTCAACAGCGCACGGCGCTCTTCGACCTCATGCTGACCTTCGTGGACGACGGCGGGCCGCTCTCCGCGTCGCTCCGTTACGACGCCGAACTGTTCGAGCCGGAGACGGTCGCGCGCCTCGCGCTCAACCTCCAAACGCTGTTGCGTGAAGTGGCCGCGACTCCCGAGAAACGTGTCGGCGAGTTTCAGTTGTTGAGCGAGGCGGAGCGGCGCCGCGTGCTTTTGGAGTGGAACCGGACGGCGCGACCTTACGAGCAGGGGAGATGTCTGCACGAGTTGTTCGAGGCGCAGGCCGAGGCGACGCCTGGCTCGACGGCGGTCGTCTGCGGCGGCGAGGAGGTCAGCTACGCGGAGTTGAACGCGCGCGCCGAGCGGTTGGCCGCGCGCCTGCGGAGCCTCGGCGTCGGCCCCGAAAGACTCGTCGGGGTCTGCCTTGAGCGCGGCGTCGAGTTGGTGGCGGCACTGCTCGGCGTGCTCAAGGCGGGCGCGGCCTACGTGCCGATTGACCCCGCTTACCCGGCCGGGCGCAGGCGTCTGATTCTGGAAGAGGCGCGGTCGCCGCTCCTTCTGACGCAGGAGAAGTTCGCCGACGCCTTCGACGGCACAACGGCCGACATCATCGCGCTCGACACGCTCGACGCTTTCGTCGGCGTAGACACGGAGAACCTGTCGCCGCTCGCGCGCCCGGAGAATCTCGCCTACGTCATCTACACCTCCGGCTCGACGGGCAGACCGAAGGGCGTGATGATTACGCACCGCGGCGTCGTCAACTACCTGAGCTGGTGCCGCCGAGCTTACCGCGTGGAGGAAGGGCGCGGCGCGCCGGTTCATTCGTCGCTCGGCTTCGACCTGACGGTGACGAGCCTCTTCGCCCCGCTCGTTTCGGGGCGCGGCGTGGTGCTCGTGCCCGACGGCGAGGGCGCCGACAGTTTGCGGAGCGTGCTCGACGCGGGCGGCGGTTTCAGTCTCATCAAGATCACCCCGGCGCACCTGTCGCTGCTCTCCGAACTCGTGCCGCTGTCGGAGGTCGCACGGTTGACGGCGGCGCTCGTCATCGGCGGCGAGGCGTTGCACGGCGAGGCACTGAGCTTCTGGCGCGAGCACGCGCCCGAGACGCGCGTCGTCAACGAGTACGGCCCGACCGAGACGGTCGTCGGCTGCTGCGTCTACGAAGTGGCGGCAGGCTGTGCGCCTTCGCGCGGCGCCGTCCCCATCGGCCGTCCCATCGCGAACACACAGCTTTACTTGCTCGACGCGAACCTGCGTCCCGTGCCCGAAGGCATCTGGGGCGAACTCCACATCGGCGGCGCGGGGCTGGCGCGCGGCTACACAAATCACCCCGCCTTGACGGCCGAGCGCTTCGTGCCGAACCCTTTCGCCGCGCGCCCCGGAGAGCGCCTGTACAGAACCGGCGACGTGGCGCGCTACCTGCCCGACGGCAACATCGAGTACCTCGGCCGCCGCGACGATCAGGTGAAGCTGCGCGGCTACCGCATCGAGCTGGGCGAGATCGAGTCGGCGCTCGCGTGCCACCCGGCCGTCGGCGAGGCGGCGGTCGTCCTGCGCGAAGACGTGCCGGGCGACAAGCGACTCGTGGCTTACGTCGTCCACGAACCCGCCGACGAGTCGCACGCCGCAGAGGGTGACGAGCTGAGCGCTGAGCAGGTCGCCGAGTGGCAGGACGTGTTTGAGCAGTCGCACGACGACCCGCGTCTCGCCGCAGACCCTTACTTCGACATCACTGGCTGGAACAGCAGCTACACGGGCGAGCCCATCGCTTCGGCAGAGATGCGCGAGTGGGTCGAGCAGACGGTCGAGCGCATCCGTAGCTTGCGCCCGCGGCGCGTCCTTGAGCTCGGATGCGGCACCGGCCTGCTGCTCTTCCGCATCGCCCCGCACTGCACCGAATACTGCGGGACGGCCATCTCGCAGGCCGCCCGCGGCGGCGTCGCGCGCCCATGGGACCAAGCGGCGCCTCCGCCGCGGCTCCGGCGTGGGAGCGCCCGCGC
>CAXTSK010000092.1:0-12624 GCA_964246655.1 uncultured Pyrinomonadaceae bacterium | reverse complement strand
GCGGCGGCACTGTCCCGCGCCCGCCCCGCCGATCTGCACGCGCCCCTCGCGGACGTAGGGCGGGAAGCCCGCGAGCGCGAGCCCGAGCTTCTGGATGCGCGGAGTGCGCAGCCGGCGCGCCCCGGCGCCGCCCGCCCCGGCGATGAAGACGAGCGGCAGCCCCTCCGGCGCGCGCGCGACGAACTCGGCGACCGTAATCGTGGGGTCCTCTCCGTTGGGGGGTGTCGTCGCCATCAATTGGACGCTGAACGCTGAACGCAGGACGCGGGACGGGTTCAGCGTTCAGCGTTCAGCGTTCATATTTCCGGCGGTGTTCAGGGCTGGATGAGCCCGTAGTTGCCGTCCTTGCGCTTGTAGAGCACGCTCAGGCGGTCTGTGTCGGAGTCGCGGAAGACGACGAACTGGTCGCCGTCCTCGGCGAGCGACATGACGGCCTCCTCGGCCGTCATCGGCTTCACCTTGTAACGGCGCGCCGCGATGATGCGCCCCGCGCGGCGCTCCGAGTTCTCCGGCGCGGCCGTCCCCGTCGCGGGCTCCTCCGGCGCGACGGCCGAGAGCGGGACGGCGTCCTGCTTGCGCTCGATGATCTTCTTCTTGAGCTTGAGGGCCTGCTTCTCGATCTTGTCGATGCAGCGCGTGAGCGCCTGGTACATGTCGGCGTTGGTGTCCTTCGCCGTCAGAGTGTGCTCGCGCCAGTGGAAGAGGATTTCGGCGATGTGCCGGTTCTTGACCACGTCGATGATGACGTGGGCGCGGGCCGTGCTGGCGTTCCCGAACAAGTTCCCGACCTTGCCGAAGTGTTCCTCGACGTGCGCGCGCAGCGCGGGCGTAACGTCGATGTGTCGCCCCGTGTACTCGAAATCCATACCATGACCTTTCCGCCCGCGCGCGGGGCGGACGGGGGCTTAACATTACTCCCGCCCCTTCCGCGCGGGCCTTTGCCTAGTTGTGTACTGCGAAACCTTTGGGTGCCGGGTTTTAGGTTTTGGGTGTTGAGTTTTGGGGAAGAATCGGCTTTTACCCAAAACCTAAAACCCGGCACCCAACACCCTCCCTCACACGACCGCCTTGCGCTCGCGCGAGCCGGGGATCGACATCTGGTCACGGTACTTCGCGACGGTGCGGCGCGACAGCTTGATGCCCTCCCTGGCGAGAATCTTGACGACCTGGTCGTCGGTGATGGGGTTGTGCGAGTCCTCCTCCTCGATGAGCTTCTTGATCCGGAGCTTGATGATGCGGGTCGAGACCTCCTCGCCCTCCTCGTTCAGCATGCCCTCGGTGAAGAAGCGGCGCAGCTCGATGACGCCCTGCGGCGTGTGCGCGTACTTGCGGTTGACGACGCGCGAGATGGTCGAAAGGTGCATCCCCGTGTCCTCGGCCACGTCCTTGAGCATCATCGGCTTGATGAACTGGACGCCCTTGTCGAGGAACTCGTGCTGGCGGCGGACGATGCACTCGACGACGCGGTAGATGGTCTGCCGCCGGTGCTCGATGTTACGCAGGAGGTCAACGGCCGAGCGCATCTTCTCCTTGATGAAGTCCTTCGTCTCCTTCGTCGTCCCCTCGCGGCTGAGCATGTGCTGCATGTCGCGGCTGATGCGCAGGCGCGGGCCGCCGTCGTCGGCGAAATAAATCTCGTAAACGTCGTCCACCTTCTCGATGAAGACCTCGGGCGCGATGAGGATCGGCTCCTCCGAAGAGTAGCGGCGGCCCGGGTACGGGTCGAGCTTGCGTATGTGTTGAAGTTCCTCGACCAGTTCGATGACCTCGACGGCCATCTGCTTGGCGAGGTTCGGCAGCTTGTGCTGTTGTAGCTCCGACAGCGGGTGCTCGCCGATGAGCCGCGCGGCCAGGCAACGCTCGGCACCGCGATGGCAGGCGTCATCGCCCATGACTTTGAGCTGTACGAGCAGGCACTCGCGCGCGTCGCGCGCGCCGCAGCCGACGGGGTCGAGCTGGAGGACGAGTTGGCGCGCCTCCTCAACCCTCTCGACGGAGCAGCCGGAAAGCTGGGCCACCTCCTCGTTCGTCGCGTTGAGGCGGCCGTCGCTGTCGAGGTTGCCGATGACGCACTCGCAGACGGCGACGAGGTCTTCGGGCACCTGCGTCATGTGGAGCTGCCATTCGAGGTGCTCCGCGAGCGAGGGCGCGCGCGTCAGGAACTGCTCGAAGGTCGGCGCGTCCTCCTTGTACTCGTACTCCTGCGTCTTGTAGCCGGGGTCGAGATAGTCCTGAAACTCGCGCCCGAAGTCTATCTCTTCAAAAGCGTCGCCGGTTGATTCGCCCGGTTCGGCCACGTCGCCGAACTCGTCGGCGGGCGTGGGCGATTCGAAGGTCTCGGCGGCCTCGAACGTCTCGGGCGCGTCGAAGCCCTCGGGCACGACGGCCGCGTCGCCCGCGCCGTTGCCGGAGGCGCCGTTGAGCGAGTCGGGCGCGACGGCCTCGACCGCGGACGCGTCATCGACGGAGCCGGCGAGCTGGTCGATAATCTCCTTCTCCAGCTCGCGCTTCTCATCCTGCGACTGCACCTCTTCGAGTATCGGGTTCTCTAAGAGCTGCTGCTGGATGAGGTCTGTTAGCTCCAGCGAAGTCATTTGCAGCATCTCGATGCGCTGGCGCAACTGCGGCGTCAGGACGAGTCGCTGCGAAAGGTTTGTGGTGAGCTTGACCGACATAAGTCTGCTGGATAAATGCTTCTTAAATTATCGGGTATTTGGTTTCAAGAAACCGTCACGCGGTTCGGGGGAGAGTATAGCAGAAATCAGCAGGCAGATGGCAGATGGCAGATGACAGTTAAAAACTTTGCCGCCCGAACCCATCTTTTTAAACTTTCAACGTTCGAGACGCGGAGCGGCTGCCTACTGCCCACTGCTCCTCACATCCGGAACTTCTCGCCGAGGTAGAGGCGGCGGACTTCGGGGTCTTCCGTCAGCTCCAGCGGCGCGCCCGAGCGGAAGATGCGGCCGTCGGCCATGATGTAGGCGCGGTCGGTGACGCCCAGGGTCTCGCGGACGTTGTGGTCGGTGATCAGGATGCCGATGCCGCGCCGCCGCAGGTAAAGGATCATCTGCTGGATGTCGTCCACTGCCTTCGGGTCGATGCCGGCGAAGGGCTCGTCGAGGAGGATGAACTGCGGCTCGGTGGCGAGCGCGCGCGCGATCTCCGTGCGGCGGCGCTCGCCGCCGGAGAGCGCGTCGGCCCGCGTGTTGCGCACGTGCTGGATGCCGAACTCGGTGAGCAGCTCTTCCAGGCGCTTCAAACGCTCGCCGCGCCTCAGGCCGAGCGTCTCAAGCACGGCGAGGATGTTCTCGGCGGCCGTCATGCGCCGGAAGACCGACGGCTCCTGCGGCAGGTAGCCCACGCCCAAACGCGCGCGCAGGTACATCGGCAGCTTCGTGATGTCGCGGCCCGCGAGCGTGATGCGCCCCGCGTTCGCGCGCTCAAGGCCGATGATCATGTAGAAGGTCGTCGTCTTCCCCGCCCCGTTCGCGCCGAGCAGGCCGACGACCTCGCCCGGCTCGACGTGCAGGCTCACGCCGTCCACCACGCGCCGCCGCCCATAGGTCTTCGACAAATCTGCCGCCGCGAGCGCCGACGCCGAAGCGACCCGCCGGTCGCGCGCCTCGCGCCCGCCCGACTCGGCCTCGCCCCGCGCCTCGATGATCTCCTCGGTCGCCATTTTAGAAAATGATGAGTGATGAGTGATGAATGATGAATATAGCCTCGTCGTCATATTCATCATTCATCATTCATCATTGCTTTTTAATCTTGTGCGTCGTGCGGACGCGCCCGGTGGACTGCGGCGAGGGGCCGCCGTCGCTGACGACGCGGCTCTCGCGGAGGTAGACGGTCAGGCGGTTGCTCTCGGACGTGCCCTTCTCGGCGTCCTCGACGCGCGCGGGCGTGCCGGTGAGCACGACCACCTCGTCGGCGGACGTGTACTCGCCGCGGTCGCCCGTGCCGCGACGGCCGGGCTGCGTGACGATGACGCTGCGCTGCGAGACGCTGCGCTCGACCTCGTACGTGTCCTTCAAAAGGTACACGTCCGAGACCTCGCTCGTGATGCGGTCGGTGCCCTGCCGTATGTCCACGTCGCCCGCGTAGTGTAAGAGCCGATCCGCGTCGCTGTAGGTCATCGAGCGCGACGTGGCGAAGACGGGGACGACCGTGCGCTCCCCGTTCGCCTCTTTCTTTCGCGCCTGATAGAGCGCGCTCTGGACGTTGCCGTCGCCCTCCATGCGCTTCTGCTGGTTGCGCAGCACCAGCCGGTCGGCCTTCACGAAGTTGTCGTCCTGCCACGCGCGCGCGTTGCCGGTGTAGACGCCGACGCCCGCCTCGTGCTGGAACTCGGCCGCGTTCGACGCGATGAAGACCGGGCTCTTCGTGTTCTTGAACGGCGCCGCGCCGTTCGTCTGTTCCTGGCTGTAGTAGGTCGTCGAAACCTTGCCGCGCGCGTACGAGACTTTGTTGACCGTGTCCGAATCAATCTCCGTCGCCTTCATGCGTGCGCGCGCGTCCCACACGACGGGCTCGCCGCCGCGGAGCTTCACGACGCCGTCGCCAGCCGTATACGTCATGGTTGACGACTGACCATTGCGGTCTAACTCGTTGAACTTCGCGTCGCCCACGGCCTCGACCGTTTCGAGCGCGGAGGTCGCGCGAGAGAAGCCCGCGGTCATCTTCTGCGACGTGAGCGTGCGCTGTCGCTCCGTGAATTTGGCGTCGCCCGCGGCGACGAAGCTCTCCACGTCCTGCGTCTCGCGCACGAACGTCGCGGCCATCTCGTGACCTGTGAGCGTGCGCACACCGCGCTTCTCCGTCTCCTGGTACGGCTCGACGACGGCCTTCGCGTCGCCCGTCGCGTCGAAGTTGCGCGCGAGGTTGCCCGACTCGTAGAAGTAGCACTTGAAGGCCGACGCGTAGAGCCGCTTACGGTCGGACAGGGCGTTGGGTTGGATGGGCTCGACGAGGAGGTCGGCGTTGCCGTTGGCCTCCGCGCGTTCGAGGTCGCGCCCCGACTCGTGCCAGTAGAGGCGCACGGCGTCGGCCGTCAGGCGTTTGTTCGCGGCCTTCGGGTCCGCGGCCTTCGACTTCGGCGCGGCCAGGGTCAGCACGGGCCGCCCGCCCGCGCGCATCTCCTTGACGACGCTGCGGTCGGCCTGCACGGCGAAGTCAACGTCCACCGCATCCTTCGCGACCAGCTCGGCGTCCGAGTCGGCGTCGATGGTCTTGGCCTTTACGTTGCGGAGCGCGTGCGCGGAGACGAGCTTCTGCTCGTCGTTGAAGTAGAAGTCGAGCTGTTCGGCGAAGACCTCGGCCGCGTGCCCCTCGTTCATCGAGCGCAGGTAGGCGTTGGTCTTCGCCGTGATGAACTTGACGCGCTTCTGCTCGCTGAGGTGTCCGGTCAACGTGTCGCCGCTCATCACGTCGCGCCCCTGCTCGGCCGTCGCGCCGCCCGTGAAGTCGATCTGCATCGACGCCTGGTCGAAGAGCGCCTGCGCCGACTTCAACGTCAGGGGTTGCTTCAGGTTCATCTTCGGGATGACGGCAGGCTGCGCGCCGTTAGTTTGCGCGGCGCCGGCCTCGGGGCTGACGGTGATCTCGACAGCGCCCTTCAACTCAAGCTTCTTCGCCTTCGAGTCGAGGTGGGCGGAGTCGGAGCGGCCCTTGATGTTCTCGCGCTCGAAGCTGACGGGCGTGGTGAGGTTCGCGGCCTCGGTCTTCACCTCGTACTCGACCGACTCGGACTTCACCTTCAGACTGTCGCGCGTCTCGATCTGCACGTCGCCGGTGAAGAGGAACTGCGTGTTGTCCTCGTTCGTCAACGTCTGCCGCGCGCTGATCTTGTCGGGGCGGTCGCCCTGGTCGGGGTAGACTTCGAGGTAGACGTTCTCAAGCTGGTGGTGGCCGTCGGAATATTTAACGTCCTTGTCGGCCTTGAGCAGAACCCAGAGCCGCTCGCCCTTCGTCTCGCGGTGTTCGAGGTGGTCGATGACGCCGACGACCTCGTTCGAGAGCTGCGCCTGACCCGGCCGCAGCCTGAACGTCGTGTTGTCCTTCAGACGCCAGTACGAGATGCCGACGGCTACCACGCCCGCGACCAGCAGGAGCAGCGCCAGCACGCGCCCCAGCTTCGGCGCCGCGATCCGCAGCCCCAGTCCCGACACCTTCCTGCGTCTAATCTCTTGCATGTCTGTTGGTGAATAGTGAATGGTAAATAGTGAATAGTGCTTGAGCCTTTTTCACCATTTACTATTTACCATTCACTATTCACCTTCCTTCAGGTCTTCCACCACGAGTTGCAGCCGCGTGTTGCCGTTCCAGCAGTTGGCCTCGACGGAGTAGGCCAGTTCGATGCGCGCGCCGGGGCGCGGCGTTGCTGTGTCGCGTTCGGCGCCGCCCCACCAGATGCAGTCTTGGACGCGCCCGCCGGCCATGACGCCGAACTTTAAATGACGACCCTTCAGTACGCGCGGCTCGCCGACGACGCACAGGTCGCGCGTGACGAAGACCGGCCGGGGCCAGCCCGCGCCGAAGGGTTCGAGCGCCTCAAGCTCCGCGCACAAATCCAGACTCAGCGCGTCGGCGGGCAGCTCCAAGTCGTATTCGAGGCTGGGCCGGCCGTCGTCGCCCTCGCGCATGACGCGCGCGGCGTGCTCGTTGAGGCGGCGGCGCAGCTCCGCGACGTTCTCGCGGCGGACGCTCAAGCCCGCGGCGTGCGCGTGGCCGCCGAAGGCTTCGAGGATGTCCGCGCACTCGGTCAGGGCGTCGAGCATGTGGAAGCCTTCGCCACTGCGCGCGGAGCCGTGCCCCGTGCCGCCTTCGTCGAGCGAGATGACGACCGCCGGGCGTTGCAAGCGCTCGGCGATTTTCGACGCGGCCAACCCGATGACGCCGCGGTGCCAGCCGTCTCCGGCGACGACGACGACCGAGGTCTCTTCCTGCCCCGTCAGCTCAAGCTCTGTTATCGCGCGCTCGGTCACCTGCTGCTGCACTTCGCGCCGCTCGCGGTTGCGCGCGTCGAGATGTTCGGCGAGCCTGCGCGCTTCTTCATAACTTTTCATCTCGAACAGTTCGACGACGGCGCGCGCGGCGTCCATGCGGCCGGCGGCGTTGATGCGCGGGCCGAGGCGGAAGCCGATGTCGAAGGCGCGCATCCCCGTGCCGTCGCCGCAGCCCGCGACCTCCATCAGCGCGCGCAGGCCCGGGTTCGTCGCTCGATGAAGGTCGGCCAGTCCGAGCGCGACGATGGCGCGGTTCTCGCCCGTCAACTGCGCCACATCTGCGACGGTGCCGATGGCGACGACCTTGAGAAAACCCGGCACTTGAGCCGCGCGACCGCGCTCGCGGAAGAGCGCGTGCGCGAGCTTGAAGGCGACGCCGACGCCCGCGAGATTCTTGTCAGGGTACGGGCAAGCCTTCTGGTTCGGATTCAGAACTGCGTAGGCGGGCGGCGCGCCCTCCGCGTCGTCGGGCAGGTGGTGGTCTGTGATGATAACGTCGAGGCCGCTCTCCCTCGCCCACTCCAGAGGCTCGAAGGCGCGTATGCCGCAGTCCACGCTGATGACGAGCGAGAAGCCGTCCACCTTCGCCTTCTCAAGCACGTCGCGGCGGATGCCGTAGCCTTCGGTGAAGCGGTGCGGGACGTGGAAGCCGGTCTTGGCGCCCAGGAATCCGAGCGCGCGGCGCAGGACGACCGTGCCGGTCGTCCCATCCACGTCGTAGTCGCCGTAGACGAGTATGCGTTCGCCCGCGTCTACGGCGCGCAGGACGCGTTCGACGGCCTCGCGCATGCCGAGCATGAGAAACGGGTCGTGTAGCTGTTCGAGTGAAGGGCTGAGCAGGGCGCGCGCGTCCTCTGCGGTCTCGACGCCGCGCGCGGACAGGACGCCCGCGACCACTTCGGAGACGCCGGCCGAACGGGCGAGCCGCGCGGGGTCTACAGCCTGCTCGCGGCGTGGAATCCAACGACGCTCGACGGTGCGCGGGCGGGTGCCGGTCGCCGTCATTCGGCGAACCACCCGTTCGGGTCGAGGAGGCGGACGCCGATGTGCTGGCGGCCCTCCTCCCCTTCAGTCCAGACGCCGTTGACCTCTGCGTCGAGGGAGCGGCCGAAGGGGGGCGTCAGCCGAACTTTCAAACCGACGTGCGCGGGGATGTCCGTGATTAGCGTGGCGCCGCCGCGGCTGACGCGGACGGCCTCAGCCGAGACTTTGAAGGGGTTGCCGTCGTCGCCCGTGCCTTCCAGCTCGACGGTGAAGTTGACCGGCACGCGCGGGCTGCGCGGGCGCTGCGAAGGGGGGTCGATCTTGGTTGAGTCGCTCATTGAAACGTCGCCTTCCGATCCGTTGGGGGTTAGCCGCTAGAAGCGGGAGGGGCGATTCAAGTTTAACCGATGCGGCGGCGCGGCGCGAGCCCTTGACGATTGCGGAATGGGGGGGTGTTGGTTGGGGATTGGAAGACAGGATGTCTCATCAATCCGCAATCCGAAATCCGCATTCCGCAATCAGAGCGGGTTGATGGCACCAGCGTAGAGCAGCAGCAGGATGAGCGCGCCGACGACCACGCGGTAGCCGATGAAGACGCCGGTCGAGTGCGTGCGCAGGTATCTTAAGAGGAACCAGATGGAGGCGTAGCCGACCAGCCCCGAGACCACGGTCGCGACGGCGAGCGGCGCGGCGCTGCCCGCGGGCAAGCGGTGGACGGCCTCCTTCAACTCAAGCAGGCCGCTGGCCGTGATCGCGGGAATCGAGAGCAGGAACGAGAAGCGCGCGGCCGTCTCGCGCTTCTCCCCCGCGAAGAGGCCGCCCATGATGGTCGAGCCCGAACGGCTCGCGCCCGGGATGAGTGAGAGCACCTGCGCGAAGCCGACGGCCAGCGCGTCGCCGAGGCCCAGCGCCTCGATCCCCTTGAGCCGCTTCCCGACCTTCTCGGCGATGAGCAGGAGCAGGGCCACGACGACCATCATCGTCGCGATGACCCAGAGGTTCTTCGTAAACGTCCCCTCGATCTGCTTCTTGAAGGCGAGCCCAACAACGCCGATGGGCAGGGAGCCGATGAAGATGAGCCAGCCGAGCTTCGCCTCCGGCGACATGCGGCTGCCCAGAAGCCCGCGCCCCTCAATCTCCGGCGGCGTACGGCCGCGGAGCAGCAGAGCATGGTCGCGCACGAACGCGTAACAGATGTTCCAGATGTCGCGCGCGAAGTAGACGAAGACGGCCGCGAGCGTCCCCAACTGCACGACGGCGATGACGGCCGTCTGCTGCTCGGCGGCGAGCGCCTGCGACAGCCCCGTCAGGCGCGTCGCGAAAATCAGGTGCGCCGTCGAGCTGACCGGGATGAACTCCGTGAGCCCCTGCACGATGCCGAGGATGATGGCTTGAAGAATATTCATGAAGTTAAGTTGACGGCTTTACTCGCGGAAGTTTGAGTTGGAGGCGAGCCGGTCGTAGACGGCGCCGGGCATGTGCTTGATGACGCGGACGAGCGTGGCGAGCTGCCAGGGGAAGGCGTAGGTGCGCGCGCGTCTTTCGACGGCCCGGATGATGCGACAGGCCGCGTCTTCGGGTTCGAGCAGGAAGGGCAGCTTCTTCTTGCGCCCGGCAGTCAGGGGCGTGCGGACGAAGCCGGGGTGGATGGTCGTCACGTCGATGCCGCTCCGGCGCAGGTCTACGCGCAGGGATTCGAAGAGGGTCGAGACGGCGGCCTTGCTCGCGCTGTACGCACCCGACTTCGGCATGCCGCGGTAGGAGGCGAGACTTGAGATGGCGACGAGGTGGCCCGCCCCTCGCTCAAGCATCGCGGGCAGAACGGCCGCGACGCTGTTGACGACGCCGAGCACGTTGATCGAGATCACGTCGCCGACCTCGCCCGCGTTAAGCCGTGTCCCGGCCGTCGTGCTGCTCATCCCGGCGTTGGCGACGAGCACGTCAACCCTGCCCCACCGCGCGCGCACCCTCTCCGCCGCCTCGTTCAACGCCACGGGGTCGCGCACGTCCGCGGGCCGCGCCAGCGCCTCGCCGCCCGCGCGCTCTATCTCTTCCCCCAGACGCAACAACTCCTCGCCCCGCCGCGCCGTCAACCCCAGGCGCGCCCCGCGCTTCCCCAACTCCAACGCCAGCGCCCGCCCGATGCCTGACGAAGCGCCGGTGATGAGGACAACTTTTTCCTTCCAATCGTACTTCATCGGAGACTCAACATAACTCCGCGACGTGCTCGCCGAGCACGCGGAGGGCTTTGCCTAAATCATCCTGTTTAATCAAAAGGTGGTCGCGCGAAAAGGCGGAGAGCGCGCCGACGGGGACGCCCGCGTCGGCGAGTATCCGCGTGACGTGTGCGAGGAAGCCGACCACGTCCCAGCCGAGTTCCACGTCGAGCGTGACGAGCCGGAAGCCCGCTTCGACCTTCGCGTCGCGCGCCGCGTGTCGCATCGCGCGCCAGTCAGACTCTTCGACGAGCAGCGTCACCTCGAAGGGGTCGCGCAGCAGCATGAAGTTCGACTCGGCGCGCGGGCTCAGCTCCGGGTTCTCCAACAGCCGCGCCCAGTCCGCGTGGCGCATCCCGACGAGCACGTAGGTCTCGGGCGCGACCTCAACTCTGGCGTGGCGAAGAAGCTCCGCGGCGTCGGGCATAAAATAGTGGGCGGTAGGCAGATGGCAGTAGGCAGCCGCTCCGCGTTGCGGACGTTGAAGGATTAATTAAGAGTGCTCGGCATCAAGGGTTTTAACTGTCCGCTGCCGTCTGCCTACCGCCTTCTGTTCTTCAAATTTGCACCACGACGGGCAGGATGACGGGGCGCGCGCCGGTCTGCTTCTGGATGTAGCGCTTGAGTTCGAGGCGCACGCGCTCCTTCAAAATTGACGAGTCGCGGCGCTCGTCGCGCGAGGCTTTGTTGACGGTGTCGGTGACGACGCGGCGCATGTCGCGCAGGAAGTTCGCCGCGTTGCCGTTGCCGTCGAGGCCGAGCACGCCGCGGGCGACGACCTCGGGCTCGCCTTCGAGGTCGCCCGACTCCTCGTCGATGGTGACGACGGGCGTGACGACGCCGTCGTAGGCGAGCTGGCGGCGCTCTTTGACGACCTCGCCGTCGATCTCCTCGAAGCCCGAGTCGTCGATGAAGGTGCGCCCGATCTCGCGCTTCTCGACGACCTTCGCACGGCCGGGCTCCAGTTCCAGCACGTCGCCGTTCTCGATGAGGATGATGTTCGCCTCGGGGAAGTCGCAGTGGTTTTTAAGAAACTCCTTGTGGCGGTAGAGCATCCTGTACTCGCCGTGGACGGGGACGACGAATTCGGGCCGGACGGCCTCGGTCATGATGCGGATGTCTTCCTGCGACGCGTGGCCGGAGACGTGGATGAGCCGCCGCTTCTCGTCGATGATGGCGGCGCCGCGCTTGTAGATTTCGCCGATGAGGCGCGAGATGGAGCGCTCGTTGCCCGGGATGATGCGCGCGGAGAGAACGACCGTGTCGCCCTCGGAGATCGTTAAGCCCTTGTAGGTCTGCGACGAGAGCTGCGAGAGCGCCGCGCGCGGCTCGCCCTGCGAGCCGGTGACGAGGTAGACGATCTCGTCGTCCGGCAGCTTCTTCGCCTGCTGAAGCGAGACGAGCATCCCCTCGTGCAGGTCGAGGTAGCCGAGGCGTTCCGCGATCTCGACGTTCTTGACCATCGAGCGGCCGAGCACGCAGACCTTGCGGTCGAACTGCTGCGCCACGTCGATGACGATCTGCAAGCGGTGAATCGAAGAGGCGAACGTCGCGACGAAGATGCGCCCCTCGGCCTCGCCGAAAATCTCTTCGAAGTCGGGGATGACGGCGCGCTCCGAAGGCGTGCGGCCGGGGACGGTCGCGTTCGTCGAGTCGGAAGTCAGAGCGAGCACGCCCTCCTGACCGTAGCGCCTGAGCGTGCGCAGGTCGATGGGCTCGCCGATGACGGGCGTCTCGTCCACCTTGTAGTCGCCGGTGTGGATGATGGTCCCGATGGGCGTGTTGATGGCGAGCGCGAAGCAGTCGATCAGGGAGTGCGAGACGCGTATGAACTCGACCTCGAACTCGCCGAGCTCGACCTTGTCGCGCGGCTCGACGCGGTGCAACATCACGTCGCCGAGGATTTCGTGCTCCTCCAGCTTCGACTCGATGAGCCCCATCGTGAAGTGCGAGGCGTAGAGCGGCACGTTGAACTTCTTCAGCACGTACGGCACCGCGCCGATGTGGTCTTCGTGGCCGTGCGTGATGACGACGGCGATGATGTTGTCGCGGTACTCTTCGAGGAAGTCGAAGTCCGGGACTTCCACGTCCACGCCGTAGGCGGTCTCCTGGGGGAAGCCCATGCCGGTATCGACGAGGATCATGTCCTCGCCGTAGCGCACGGCCATGCAGTTGCAGCCGAACTCGCCGACTCCGCCGAGGGGCATCACTTCGATTACGTTGCTCACTTGCTACACTTATCTCCGGTAAGGCGAAAGCCCTCGGGGCCGTCCGCCGCAAATAATTAAAAGGGGGCGCGAGTATTCAGTATAGCACAGGCGCCCGCGCCGCTTCGCCCGCTAGCGCCCCGGCAGCGCCTTCGTGAGCGCGACCCACTCGGCGAGCGTCAGCGCCTCGGCCCGCCGCTGCGGGTCTACGCC
>CAXTSK010000091.1:4468-12631 GCA_964246655.1 uncultured Pyrinomonadaceae bacterium | reverse complement strand
GCCCGACACGGAGAAGCTCTTTCACGGATTGAACGCGGCGGTGGTCGCGCTCATCGCGGTCACGGCGTGGCGCATCGGGCGCAGCACGCTCGCGAAGCCGTGGCAGTGGTACATCGCCGTCCTCTCCGGCCTCGCGGTCATCTTCCTGAACGCGACGGTGATCGAGGTGGTGCTCGTCGCGGGACTCGCGGGCATCTACATCGACTCGTTCGCCGAGCGTCGCTGGCAGCGCTGGCGGCGCATCCGGCGCCGCGCGGCGCACAGGCGGGCCGAGTTGGCCGAGGCCGAGTCACGCGCCTTCGTCGGCGGCTTCCTGACGCGCGCCGTCGGCGACGAGCACGTACGGCAGGCGGGCAGCGAGTTCGTCGAGGAGCCGGAGAGGATACACATCACCGCGCCGCCCGTGCGCCGCGCGAAGCGTGCCGGGAAGGTCAAAGAGCGCTTGCGCGTCTGGCGCAGGGCGAAGAAGGGAAGAGGCGGGGCGGAAGGGTCGGCGGCGCCGGGCGACGAAGGAGCGGACGAGCCGAAGGGCTCGGTGCTGCGCTCGTTCGCGGCGACGGCGGCGATGCTGTTGGCGGCGATGCCCGTCATGGCGAAGCTCGCGTTGCTGCTGACCATCGCGTCGATCTTCCTGCGCATCGGCGCGGTCACCTTCGGCGGCGGCTACGTGATGGTGCCGCTCATCGAGGCGGAGGTGGTGCACGGGCGCGGCTGGCTCACGCACCGCGAGTTCGTCGAGGCGTTTGCGCTCGGGCAGGTCACGCCCGGCCCCGTCCTCGTCACGGCGACTTTCATCGGCTACCGCGTGGCGGGCACGCTCGGCGCGCTCGTCGCCACGGTCAGCATTTTCCTGCCGTCGCTCGTGCTCACCATCGTCGCGGGCTCCTCCTTGAGACGCTTCCGCTCGAACCGGCAGGTGCAGGCATTCCTGCGCGGGGTGACGCCGGCGGTCGTCGGCCTGCTCGTCGCCGCGGCGTGGAGCACGGGACGCGCAGGGATTCACACCTGGGTCGGCCTCTCCATCACACTCGCCGCGGCGGCCGTGCTGCTGCGCTTCCGCGTCAACCCTTTCCTCGTCATGCTCGGCGCGGTCGTGCTGCGCTTCGCGTTCAGCCTGTTCCGGTTCTGAGACAGTAGACAGGAGGATTGAATGACTCAAGAGGTCGAGCCTTTGACGAGTGACCTGTCGCTGAAGGCGGAGGTGAAGCTGTATTACGACGTGTACGCGGCGCGGGCGGAGCCGTCGCCGCTGTTGTTGGCGCTGCACGGGTACGGGAGTAATAAGGGTTGGATGATGAGGGAGGCGCGGCGGCACGCGCCGGAGGGGTTCGCCGTGGCGACGCTCCAGGGGCCGCACCAGCACATGAAGGAGCCGCGGGAGAAGGGCGGGCCTTTGCGCTACGGCTTCGGGTGGCTGACGAACTTCCGGCCGGAAGAGTCTGTGGCCGTGCATCACAGGGCCGTGCTCGACCTCGTCGAAGCGCTGGTCAAGCAAGGCGTCGCGCGGCGTGAGAGCGTCTTCCTGTTGGGCTTCTCGCAGTCGTGCGCGCTCAACTACCGTTTCGCCTTCACGCACGGCGAAGCCTTGCGCGGCGTCGTGGGCATCTGCGGCGGGATGCCGGGCGACTGGGAGACGAGCCCCGCGTACGGCGAGACGCGCGCCTCCGTCCTGCACCTTTCGGGGACGCGCGACGAGTTCTACACGCCCGAGCGCGTCGCGCCCTACGCCGAACAACTCCGACAACGCGCGCGCGACGTGGAGACGCGCGCCTACGACGCCGCGCACGAGTTCGTCCCCGAGATGCGCCCCGACGTGTGCGACTGGCTCGCCGCAAGAATTTGAGATTTCAACTTTGAGATCTCAAATTTCATGTATGCTCTCGGCCGGAAAGGAGCTTGAAGAAGATGGGCAGGAAGCATCTGTTCACGCTCGGCTCGCTGCTGGCGTTGACGGCGGTCGTCGTCGGCTACCAGAAGGGCGCGCCGAAGTCGCAGGCGGAGGATAAAACGGTCGCGGCCGTGCGCGCCGTCATCGAGGCGCAGGCGGCGGCGTGGAACCGCGGCGACGTGGCCGGCTACATGGAGGGCTACGCGAAGGAGGAGACGACGACCTTCATCTCCGGCGACACGCTCACGCGCGGCTGGCAGACCGTCCACGACCGCTACCAGGCGCGCTACGACACGCGCGAGAAGATGGGCACGCTCGCCTTCTCGGAGCTTGAGTTCAAGCCGCTCAGCGAGTTCTACATGATGGTGACGGGGCGCTGGCAGCTCACGCGCGCCGCCGACACGCCCCACGGCCGCTTCACCCTCCTCTTCCGCCGCACCAACGTCGGCTGGCGCATCGTCCACGATCACACCTCATCGGAATGATGAATGATGAATGATGAATGAAAGGCAAGTGGCTTTTAATTCGTCATGCATCACGCATCACGCATCACTTCTTTAAAGGAGCCCGAGCTTTGAAAGAAGTCAGAACCGCCGTCGCCTCGGAGGAGTTGAGGCGCGAGGGGGAGCGCGTCGAAGGGCGGAGCGCCGTCTTCAGGAAGGAGCTGGGGCTCTGGGACTTGGTGCTGACGCAGATCGTCTTCGTGGTCGGCACCGTCTGGGTCGGGACGGCGGCGAAGCTCGGCGACGAGCAGCTCTTCTTCTGGCTCCTCGCGATTGCGACCTTCTACCTGCCGCTGGCGGCCGTCGTCATCCAACTCAACCGTCTGATGCCGCTCGAAGGCGGGCTCTACCAGTGGGCGAAGCTCGGCTTGGGCGAGTTCGTCGGCTTCATGGTGGCGTGGAACCTTTGGGTCTTCGGCATCCTCGTGATGTCTGGGATAGGGCTGACGGTGGTGACTAACCTCTCGTACGCGTTCGAGGGCGGGCGGTGGATGGCGGGCAGCAAGTGGTTCATCACGCTCTTCAGCTGCGCGCTCGTTGGCAGGATGGTCTACGTCTCGACGCGAGGCTTGAGCCTCGGCAAGTGGGTGCACAACGCGGGCGGCGTGCTGCTGCTGACGACCTTCGTCGCGCTCATCCTCCTGCCCTTCGTCTGCCTCGCGCTGGGGAAGATTGACGAGTACCACCCGTTCGCGTTCGCCGTGCCCGCCCTCTCTTTGTCGAACCCAGACCTGATTAAGAAGAGCATCAACATCTACAGCAAGCTCGCGCTCGGCGCGCTCACGGGCTTCGAGTACGTCGCCATCCTCGCGGGCGAGTGCAAGACGCCCGCGCGCAACATCGGCCGCTCAGTGCTCATCGCCGCGCCCGTCATCGCTTTGATGTTCATCCTCGGGACGGGCTCCGTGCTCGCCTTCTTCAAGCCCGACGAGATAGACCTCATCAGCCCCATCGCGCAAGTCCTGACGCGCGGCTTCGGCCTGCTCGGGGCGGGAGTGGCGAACGTCGTCTCGCTCGTCATCCTCGCGGTCGTCGGCCGGCAGGTTGCTTTGATGAGCATCTACCTGACGGCGAACGCGCGGCTCCCACTGGTGGCGGGCTGGGACGACCTGCTGCCCGCCTGGTTCACGCGCCTGCACGCGCGTCACAGGACGCCGGTCAACTCAATCGTGCTGGTCGGCGCGCTCGCGCTCGGGCTCGGACTGCTGGGGCTCGTCGGCGTCGGGATGCAGGAGGCGTATCAGTTGTTGGAGAACGCGGCCACCATCTTCTACGCGACCTCGTACGTGGTGCTCTTCGCCATCCCGCTCTTCGCGGCGGCGCGGATCGGGCTGCGCGTGCCGCTGTGGCTGCGCGTCGCTTCCGCTTCGGGGCTGCTCGTCTCTCTGCTCGGCATCGCGCTGACGGTCGTCCCCATCGTGGACGTGGAGAGCCCCTTCGCCTTCGCCGCCAAACTCGTCGCCGTCACGCTCGCCTTCAACGCGGCGGGCGCACTTCTCTACCGCTGGGGCCGTCGCAGGCAGCAGAGGGCTGCGGCCGGGGGGGAGAGATGAGAGGGACGCTGGCCGTCGTCAACTGCTCGCAACTCGTCACGCTCGCGGGGCCGCGCAGGCCGCGTGTGGGCGCGGAGTTGCGCGACCTTGCCATCGTCGAAGGCGGCGCGATGCTCGTCCGCGGCGGGCTCATAGAAAAAGTCGGCAGGCGTGAAGAGGTCGAGCCGCTGTTGGGCGCGGACTGCGAGGTCTTGGACGCGGGCGGGCGCGTCGTCACGCCGGGCTTCGTGGACGCGCACGCGCATCCAGTGTTCGCGGGCGACCGCGCCGACGAGTTCGAGAAGCGCGCCGCGGGCGTCAGTTACCAGGAGATAGCCGCGGCCGGCGGCGGCATCCGCTCGACCGTGCGTCGGACGCGCGCGGCGACCGAAGAAGAACTGTTTGCGGTTGCGCTCCGGCGCGAGCGTTGGTTCCTGCGCACGGGCACGACGACCGTCGAGGCAAAGTCCGGCTACGGCCTCTCGACGGAAGACGAGCTGAAGATGCTGCGCGTCGTGCGCCGCCTGAACGCGGAAGGGAAACTCAACTACGCCCCGACCTTCCTCGGCGCGCACGAGGTGCCGGACGAGTATCGCGGCCGGCGAGAAGAGTACGTCTCGCTCATCACGGAAGAGATGCTGCCGCGCGTCGCCGCCGAAGGGCTCGCGGAGTTCTGCGACGTGTTCTGCGAGGAGCGAGTCTTCACCGTCGAAGACTCGCGGCGCGTGTTGGAGGCGGCGCGCGCGCACGGTCTGGGGTTGCGCGTCCACGCCGATCAGCTCACGCGCGGCGGCGGCGCGCTGCTCGCGGCGGAGCTTCGGGCGAAGACCGCCGACCACCTCGAACACACGGACTCGGAAGGCATCGCGGCGCTCAAGGCGGCGGGCGTGCAGCCCGTGCTTCTGCCCGGCTCGGTCTACGCGCTCGGCTCGGCGCGCTATCCGGCCGCGCGCGAGATGATCGACGCGGGGCTCGCGGTCGTCCTCGCCACGGACTTCAACCCCGGCTCCTCGCCGACGCCCTCAATGACGATGATCCTCTCGCTTGCCTCGACGCACATGAAGCTGACGCCCGCCGAAGCCCTCTCGGCCGCGACCGTCAACGCCGCCCACAGCCTCAACCGCGGAGATGAGACGGGCACGTTGGAGGCGGGCAAGCGCGCCGACTTCGTCGTCCACGACTGCGCCGACTACCGCGAGCTGGCCTACTTCTTCGGCGTCGAGCACGCACACGCGACCTACGTCGGCGGACGTTTGGCCTTCGCACGTCAGCCCTGAAGGGGCCTCCGAAAAAAATCGTTGACGCGTGCCGAGGCGTCGTCTATCATCGCGGCAACACTGGAAAGGAGGTGATCCGAAAATATATGAGTTCTAATCACAGTGAGGTGGCTGGAGTCTCCTGAACAGGGATTAGCACCACACCGCAGTAGCGAGCCTATGGCCGTCAATCCCTGAAGCGTAGTTTACGGAGCCAGACTCCGCAGGCAGACGAAGTTCAGAGAGGCTAATCCACACAGTCCACCGGGCCGTAGGCAGAAACGGGGAAGCCGCCTTGCGAGGCGGCTTCTCTCATTTGAGCATCACATCGACGACACATCACATTATGAAACCTGTTCGCCGCGCTTATCTTCTCGCCTACCTGACTCTAATACTGTGCCCCTCCGTCTTCGGGCAGAGCCCGCAAGCTACCCCGCCGAGCCTCTCCTTGAGCGTCGGCGGCGAAGTGGAACGCCCGCTCAAGCTGAGCGCAGCCGATTGGGCGAAGCTGCCGCGCCGCACGGTGAAGGCGAAAGACCACGACGGGAAGGAAGTGACCTTCGAGGGCGTGCCGCTCTTTGAAGTATTGACGCTGGCGGGCGTGCCGTTCGGCGAGCGTCTGCGCGGCAAGCAGATTGCCCTATTCCTCTTGGCAGAGGCGGCGGACGGCTACAAGGCGGTGTTTGCTCTGCCGGAGTTAGACCCCGCATACACCGACCGCAGCATCATCCTTGCAGACCGTAGGGACAACGCGCCGCTGTCAGAGAAAGAAGGCCAACTACGCATCGTCGTCCCCGGCGAGAAGATGCAGGCGCGTTGGGTGCGGCAAGTCACGGCCCTAAATATCCGGCGTGCACAGTAAAGAAAATAATCAGGGGTGGACGTGGCTCAGGAGGGCTCCTCCATCCAGTCCACCGGACCGTAGGTGGAGCCGTCTGCTAGAATGGCGCTTACACGAACTTGTTCGACGGAAAGGGAGTAGCTATGAAGAAACTTGCTTGCGTGGTATTACTCGCTTCCGCTTTCGCCGTCCCGGCCACCGCACAGGATTCCAACGCGGTTAAGGCCCAGAAGGCGGGCGCGCAGACGACTGAGAAAGCGGCAAAGCAGAAGGCGAAGGAAGGGCAGGACTGTGACACGAATCGGGCGGGAGTCAGGTGCAGCCGCCCGAAGCCCAAGAAGGTTTGGTTCTGGGGTAAGGCGTAACGCGGTAGGCGCCTTGAGTTTTAACGAGAGATGAAGGGGCGGCAAGCGCAAACTGTCGCCCCTTTCTAGTATCTCCTCACCTCCGACATTCGCCTTGCCCTTCCTCAGGCATTCAGTCCCCTGCAAGGTTAAGTTTTTATTGCGGTGCGGTTGCGCGCCGCCCCGCGGCACTATCGTTGCAAACCCGGCGTGGCACAAGGGGGTAAAGCCGATGATGTCGTTTCGGAAACATGCAGCGGGTAGTACACGACGCCCTGATTCGTTCCTCTGGCGCCGGGCGCTGGAGGCCATTGCGCTGCTGGCGCTCTTACTAACCGCGCACGCCGTCGCGGGCGCCGCGCCGCGGCAGCAGAAGGGGCAGGAAGCGCCCGCCTCGGCCGAGCCGGCCGTCGAGGCGAAGATTCCGATCCGCGTCAAGCGCGTCGAGACGCCGGACGGGCCGGGCGTCGTCGCGACCATCGGCGAGTTCCCGGAGGATTTGGACGCGGCCGGGCAGGCGTTCCTCAGGCGCGAGTTCTTTGAGCACTTCGCCTCGGACGTGTTGGGTCTCAGCGAGTCTGCGCAGGGCACGACGCTGAAGGTGGCGATGCTGCCGCAGGAGAAGGAGAATCAGCGTGAGTGTGACTTCACGGTCGGCAAGGTCTCCGGCCACATCGTCGTGTTGGTCGAGAAGCGTCGGGTGCTGATCGCCTGCACCTACTCCGAGGTCGGCCAGACGCCGCAGCTGTTGGCCGGCGCCGAGGGGTCGCACCCCCTCGCCCGCGCGGGTGTGTGAACAGGCAACAAAAAAGTGATAGTTCGGGGAAATGCGCGCGAACGTTTCCCCTTACTATCCTCCACATCAAGGGGTTGCGCGGCGGGTTTCGGGGGAACACCCACCGCGCATCGGTAAGCTAAGAGCCTTGTCCTACGCGTTTGGGGGAGCGCCGGGACAGGGCTTCTAGCTTTTGAGGCGACTTTTTAAAGGGCCGACGCGGCGGCCTCCGACATCTTAAACGCGTGAAAGCCCCGCGGGCCGGTTTGAGTTCGGCCCGCGGGGCTTTCGTCCGTCTGCGGTCGAAAAAGCTGAAGGCGCGCAGTCGCGACTACGCGCCTTCGAACTTTTTTGACACGAACTGGCGAAAACCTAGTTACGGTTGTTCGTGTTGCCGGCCTTGGTGTTGCTGTTGCTGGCGTTCGAGTTCGACATGTTCGAGTTCGAGTTGCGGTTCATGTTCATGTTCGAACCGTTCATGTTGCCCGAATTCGAGTTCGACATGTTCGAGTTCGACGTGTTCGAATTCGACATGTTCGAGTTCGAGGTGTTCGTGTTCGTCGTGGACGTGTTCGTGTTCGTCGTGGACGTGTTGGCGTTGTTGGCGTTCGTGGTGTTGGCGTTGTTGGTATTATCGCCACCGCCACAGGCCGACAGGCTCGCGACGCCGGCCAACGCCAGAAGTGCTAAAGTCTTACGCATGGATCGTTCTCCTGAATTACTTTGAAATTGAGGTACCTCAAGCGGGGAAACTATACTGAAATCGGCCTTTGCTGTCTAGCCGCCGCATAAAATTTTTTTCGCCTTTTCGACGCGGCTAATGTATAATACCGCACGTTGTTGTGGCGCTGATGCCGGCCGCATCTCAGCGACGGCTGACTCTCCTGTGTAGGCCGCAAAGGCCCACGGAACATTGCCGGAAGTGCTAAAAGGGAGAAGGGGGGGGGGCGGGGGGGGGTGCGGGGGCGGGGGGGGGGCGGCGGGGGGGGGGGGGGGGGGGGGCCGCGGGGGTGGGGGGGGGGGG
>CAXTSK010000091.1:0-4458 GCA_964246655.1 uncultured Pyrinomonadaceae bacterium | reverse complement strand
CGCCTTCTCCGCGTTTTCGGGGGCCTCCCGAGACCTCAGGGTTTGGCCGGGGTCGGCTTGGCGTTCGCGGGCGCGTCCGGCGGCGTCGTGCGCTCCGAAGGGAGGAGGCGCGAGGGGTCGGGCCGGTCGGGCGAGGTGTGCGTGTGGACGATCTTCCACTCCGCGCCGACCTTCTGGTAGACGATGGTCAGGCGGCCCGTGGCGTGCTCGGGCTGGCCGTCGGCCGTCTGCGTCTGCTCCCAGAGGCAGGTGACGAGCGCGCCCGTGGGGCCGAGGGTTTTGACACGCACGTCGCGCACGTCGAGCTTCACGTCCGAGACCTTCGCGTAGAGGCTCTCGCGGTTGCTGCGCGCCTGCTCGTAGGACTTCGTCACCGTGCCGTTGTTGTTGAAGACCGAGAGTTGCGGCGAGTTCCAGTAGAGCTTCGCCACGGCCGCGGCGTCCGCGCGGCGGATGCCGTTCACGAGCGAGTCGAAGGCGTCGCGGACGGCACGGGCCTGCGCGTCTTCGCCCGGCGTCTGCGCGGCGCGGCGCGTGCGCGCGGGGGTTGGTTGACCTTGCGCGGGCGCGGCGGTGTTCGTGTTCTGCGCGAGCGCCGCCGCCGACAAAGCGAGGACGAAAGTCGTGTTGAAGAGCAGTCTCTTGATCATTTCCAAAAACACCTCTCAGAAATTCACGAGGATGGGTTTAAGTGTCAGGGGCTCAGACGAGGTCGGCCGCGGCGCGCAGGCGTTGGGCAGCAGTGTCGCGGCCGATTACGTCGAAGACCTCGAACATCGAGGGGCCGACCGACTGGCCCGTCAGCGCCGTGCGCGAGGCGTTGATGAGGAGGCCGGCCTTCACGCCCTTCTCGTCCGCGAAGTCGCGCAGAGCCTTCTCCGTCCCTTCCAGAGTCCAAGGCTCGACCGCCTCGATGCGCTCGGCTAAGCCCGGTAGAAGCTCGCGCAGCGCGGCCTCCTTCTTCAGGTTCTTTGCGACGGCGGCCGTGTCGTACTCGAAGTCGTCGGCGAAGTAGGCGCGCCCCTGGCCGGAGAAGTCTTTGAGCGTGATGAAGCGCTGTCGAATGAGTTCGACCGTGCGCCCGAACCATTCGGCCGACTCGCCTTCGTACTCCGCGCGCCAGAGCCCGGCCGACTCAAGCTCGCTTTTAACCATCGGCAGCAACTCTTCGAGCGGCATCGTGCGGACGTACTCGGCGTTCATCCAGAGCGCCTTCTGGTCGGTCCACTGGCGCGGGTCTGTGTCGCTGAAGTTGAAGACGGCGTTCGAGCGGTGCACGCCTTCGAGCGAGAAGAGAGAGACCAGCTCTTCGAGCGACATGATCTCCTTGTTCTCCTCGCCGGGCGACCAGCCGAGGAGCGCGAGGTAGTTGCGGAAGGCCGCCGGGATGAAGCCGCGGTCGCGGTAGGTCGTCAGGGAGACGACCTCGCCGTGCTTGCGCTTCGAGAGCTTGGCCTTGTTCGGCGCGAGGATCAGCGGCAGGTGCGCGAACGTCGGCACCTGCGCGCCGAGCGCCTCGTAGATGAGCACCTGCTTGTGCGTGTTCGTCAGGTGATCCTGGCCGCGGATGACGTGCGTGATGCCCATCTCGATGTCGTCCACGACGACCGAGAGGTTGTAGAGCGGCGAGAGATCGCCCGAGCGCAGCAGCACGAGGTCTTCGATCTCCGAGTGCGCGCGCTCTTGCTCGCCGTACACCGCATCCGCAAAGCGCGTCTGCCCCTCGGGAGATACTTTCAGACGGACGGCGAAGGGCTCGCCCGCCTCTGCCCTGCGCTCGGACTCTTCAAGCGGCAGTTCGCGGAAAGGGTTCGCGCGGTGGTCTGTGCCGGAGCCTTCGGCCTGCGCGCGCGCGCGCTCCGCGATCTCCTGCTTGACGTTCGCGTCCGCCCGCTCGCCCTTCGGCGTGAAGTCTCGGTAAGCCTTGCCCTCCCGAATGAGTCGGAGCGCGGCCGCGCGGTGCTTGTCTGCGTTCCGCGACTGGAAGACGATCTCCTCGTCGTAGTCTGCAATCCCGAGCCACTGCAAGCCTTCGAGGATAGAGCGCGTGGACTCCTCGGTCGAGCGCTGCAAGTCCGTGTCCTCGACGCGCAGGAGGAAGCGGCCGCCCTGCCCGCGCGCGTAGAGCCAGTTGAACAGCGCGGTGCGCGCCGAGCCGATGTGCAGGTAACCCGTGGGCGAAGGTGCGAAGCGGACGCGGACAGTCATATAAGAAAAGTAGTCAGCAGACAGTAGACAGTAGACAGTAGAAGACGGTTGAGTCCTACTGACTACTGACTACTGTCTACTGACTACTTAAAAAGATTCTGGCGGAGATGGCAGGATTCGAACCTGCGATAGGCTTTTGACCTATAACGGTTTAGCAAACCGCCGCCTTCAGCCACTCGGCCACATCTCCGCAACGGCGAAAACCTATTCTAGCCCGCGAGCCTTGATTGTCAAGCCGCGCGACCCGGCCAGAAATGGAGGCAGGATTCGGGCAAATCTTTGCCGTCTAAATATCGGAGTTCCGGATGCTACAATGACGAAAGTACGTGACACCTCGTTGCGCAAAGGCTATCGCCATACCGGTCAGGAGAGGCGGAAATGCGAATCAGGCAGCTTGAAATCGAAGGGTTCCGCTCACTCAAAAATGTGACGTGGGAGCTTGGCGACCTCAACATCCTCATTGGCCTGAACAACACCGGCAAATCAAACCTACTTCGTTTGCTTGAGCTAATGGCAGTCGCCGC
Organism: uncultured Pyrinomonadaceae bacterium; assembly: GCA_964246655.1. Taxonomy (GTDB): domain Bacteria; phylum Acidobacteriota; class Blastocatellia; order Pyrinomonadales; family Pyrinomonadaceae; genus QHXN01. Next base: position 1,726 of record CAXTSK010000091.1, on the reverse strand, counting down.
TCAAGGTGGCCTTGACAAGTATATTCAATCTCTCGGCGGTATGGGGGCTATCGTTTGGGATAGCCAGGCACGTGACATTCGCTACCTTCTAAAGTCTTCGCGTGATAACTACCTGTCCGGCACTTATAAGTTTGATTATGAGCTGCACCTCTCTCGACTGGGACAAGGAAGCGGCTACATTGTCTCAAAAGAACTACTGACCCATTTCTCAGACGTGCCCGGAGATGAGACGAGGGAGCCGATAAATTTAATACAGAGAAACCAGAGCATAGCTACGCTATACGGAGGCCAATCGAAAACGAGACGTGTCATAAGGCCGGAAAACTTCGCCGAAACAGAGACTTTACTATCAGCTACTACAAGTGCCTTTGTGCCCATTCGCGAATTAGTCATATTTAAAAAGTATTTATCTTCGATTGCCGTTTACCACGACGTTGAAGTCAGTCAAAAGGCTTCGATACGTCAGTCGGCAGTATCACGCGTGGAAAGTAGGGTTGACTATGACGGACAGAATCTCATTTCTGTTTTGCATACGCTTTACACCAGCAATCGTGACTTTGAGCGCAGCATTGATGAGGCGATGGGGACGGCCTTCGGCAGTGATTATGAAAAACTTATCTTCCCTCCTGCCGCAGACCAGCGTATCCAGTTGCGGGTGCGGTGGAAAACACTAAGGCATGAGCAGTCAGCCGCTAATTTATCCGACGGCATGCTCCGCTTCTTATTCCTGTTAACCGTGCTTGCAAACCCCGACCCGCCATCTGTTATCGCCATTGATGAGCCCGAAACGTGGCTGCATCCGGCGATGTTGCCCATCATCGCTGAGTACGCTGTTGACGCTACGTTGCGCGCTCAGGTGATTCTGACGACGCATTCGCCGCAGTTGTTGGATGCCTTCACGGATAAGAACCCGACGACGACGGTCACGAAGTGGCAGGACGGCGAGACTGTCTTGAAGAATTTGAGCGGCGATGACTTGGCATACTGGCTCCGGGAGTACACGTTGGGTACGCTCTTCAAGTCGGGCGAGTTGGAGAGCATGGCATGAGGTTCGTCCTCTTCGTCGAGGGCGGCACGGAGAGGGCGCTGCCTTCATTCCTGAAGCGATGGCTCGACCCGAAGCTGCCGCAGCCTGTCGGCATCAAGCCCGTCATCTTCACCGGTTGGGCGGAGTTGCGGCACGAAGTCGTGAAGAGGGCGCGCATGTATCTTGAAGGCCCTGGGGCGGAAGAGATCATCGCCGTCATCGCTCTGCTCGACCTCTACGGGCCGAATTTTTACCCGGCGCATCTCACCGGCGCAGGCGAGCGCTACGAGTGGGCAAAACGTGAAATCGAAAGGGAAGTTGGTCAGCCCAAGTTCCGGCAATTCTTCGCCGTGCATGAAATCGAAGCTTGGCTGCTCAGCCAGCCGGATCTATTTCCCGCCGATGTGCGCCGTGGTTTTCCGGGTCGGGTAGGACAGCCGGAGACGGTTAACTTTACGGAACCCCCTTCGAGGCTTTTAAGCCGTCTCTACAAAGAGAATCTCCATCGCACTTACAAGAAAATCGTTGACGGTAAAGAATTGTTTGATCGGGCTCAGCCGGAAATTGCTTATAACAGGTGTCCTAAGCTCAAGGAACTTCTCGATGAGATGTTACTTCTGGCTCAGAACGCCATGCTATGAATAATGTAATAGAAAGGTGTGAGGACGGAGTTGGGGTTGACGCGGAGAGAGTTTTTGA
>CAXTSK010000090.1:0-12787 GCA_964246655.1 uncultured Pyrinomonadaceae bacterium | reverse complement strand
CATCGGAGAAGACCGCGGTAACGCTGTGGTGTTGGGTGCCGGGTGTTAGGTTTCGGGTTCTGGTTTTAACCAGCACCCGAAACCCAACACCCAAAACCCTGTCTTAGTTAATCCGGCGGCGGAACGTGAACGTCCGCGAGGCGCCGGGGTTGACGGTGCCGGCCGCGTCCTTCAGGAAGGAGGTCGCGGCGGTGACGGCGCCGTTGGTGTTGCCGTCGGTGATGGCGCCGCCGCCGGAATCGACCGGGGCGGGGCTGGTGAGCTGGGTCGTCGTCGAGGCCCAGTTGTTGGGCGAGGCCGAGCCGTCCTCGCTGATGACGACGCTCGACGCCACGAGATCGACGCAGCCCGCGCCGCCGCCGCCCACCGAGACGTTCGAGTACGTGATCGTGTACTCGATGTCCGCGCCGGGGACGGCGTCGCTGGCCCCGCCGACGCCCGTCGAGTTGAACACCTGCGACGACTTCAAGAGCTTCAGGAAGCCCGTGTAGAGGTTGTCGCGCGTGTCGTTCGACGAGGCGGGGGTCACGCCGGAGGTGGCACGCACCGTCGTGCCGAAGCCGCCCGCCTGCAAGACGGACGTGCCGGCCGGAGCGGTGACGCGCACGATGACGTTGGCCGACGCGCCGAAGGCCACGGCGAGCGTCGTGCTGCCGCCGCCCGAGAGCGTGGTGAACGACGTGCCGCCGTTCGTGCTCAGTGCGACGGTGAAGCCCGCGGGCACCGTGGGCGCAGTGAACGTGAACGTGTCGTTGGCGTTGCCCGTGTTCTGCACCGTGTTGGTGAAGTCAACGGACGTGGCCGCCGTGATCGTGTCGAGGTGCGACTTGCCGGCGATGGCCGCGGACGCCACCGACTTGTTGGTGTAGTCGTCGTTGTTGTTGGTCGGGCCGACCGCGGCGGGCGCGCCCGAGGGGCCGAGCAGGACGCTGCCGACCTGCGTGAGCAGCGTCGGGAGCTGGAAGCCCTGCGTCGCGCTCAAGGGATCGACGCTGAAGCGCGGCTCGTTGAAGTCGGCGTTGCCGTCGCCCTTGTTGACGACCGCGTCGCCCGACTGGTCGGTGATGTTCGCGCTGACGTTGTTGCGGCCGAACGCGTCGCCGATCTCGTAGAGCGGCAGGCTCGCGTTGATGCCCGTGTTGACCGTCACGACCATCTGCATGTTCGAGACGGAGGCGCCGGACGCGAGCGACGCGCCGACGTTGAAGAGGACGCGCGTGACCGAGCCCGCGGGCGGCGCGACGTTCGTCCAGACGGCACCCGTCACCGGGTCGGTCGTCAGGGCCGAGGTCGAGTAGAGGACGGTCACACCCGCGGGCGGCGTGATCGACGCGAAGGTCGTGCGCGCGGGCACGGGCGCGATGACGAAGACGCCCGTCTGCGAGCCCGCCGGAGCGTTGGTCAGCGTGCGCGAAGAGACGGCGCGCGCGCCCACGTTGTCGAGCGACCAAGTGTAGGTGACGTTCGAGCCGAGCGCGACCGGGCCGGCCGGGGCCGACAGGTTCAGGCGCATCTGCGCGTCGTTCTCGACCGAGGTCGTGATGCTGCCGATGGCTTCAGACTCGCTGCCCGTCAGCGTGACGCTGGGCGGCACCGACGTGCGGATTTCCGCGGCCGAGCCGTTCGAAGCGACGTTGTCGCCCGACGCATCGCCGAGCGTGACGCTGATGTTGGCGCCCGCGGCCGCTCCGGCGTTGACGCTCACGCGCACGACGACGTTGAAGGACGCGTTGCGCGCGAGGTACGGCGAGCCCGGATAGAGCACCGGCGCGCCGTTGCCGAGGATGTCGGTGTCGCCGGCGCCGAGGCCGTTGCCGGTCACGTCGATGACGGCCTGCGTGACGGTGATGGGGCCGCTCGTGACGATGCCGGCGCCGAGCGCGGGGAAGCGCACCTGCGTCGGGAAGTTGCCCGAGTTGGTGACGGTGAACGTGAAGTCCACGTTCGTCTGGCCGCCGACGACCGTCGGCACCGAGCCGCCGTCGGGCGTGATGGTCAGGCCCGCGACGTTGGCGACCGTGACGGTCACGATGTTCGAGGTGACGGAGTAGCTGTTGGTGCCGTCGGAGTAGGTGGCCGACGCCTGGTTCGAGATCGTGGTGCCGCCCGTGGTGGCCTGGCCCAGCGCGGGCGCTGCACAGAGGCAGAGCGCGGCGAGGGCCAGCAGCACACCGGGGAGTGCGCGCAAGCGAGTGGGGGATGTGTTTCTCGTTTTCATCTTAGTGATTCCTTCCGGCGGGTTACTTGACGCGCACCTTGTAGGAGGCCGACAGCTTGCCGCCGGGGGCAAACGCGTCCGACCACTCGTAGCGCACCTCCGTGTACATCGAGACGGGGGCCGGCACCTGCTTCACCGTGCCGTCCGCCTGACGCTCCTCGACGATGGGCTGCGTCGAGAAGGACTTGCCGCCGTCGATGGAGTAGGTGACGGTCGAGCCCGACTCGCCCGCGGCCGAGCCCGCGACGAGGACGGTACCCGCGGGGATGTGGCCGACGGCCTTGTAGTCGCGCGCCGCGCCCGTCCCCTCGTTCGACGAGACGATCTGCCAGTCGAGGATCTCGCCCGACTTCACGTCCTCGACCTTGTCGAGCGCGGGGGGGCCGCCGCCGCGCGCCCCCGCGCCGGCAAGTTCGACCTTGACCTCGGGCCGGCCGGCCGCGGCCTTGAGCTGCCGCTGCGCGAGCGCCGCGCCGCCGACCAGGGCGACGATGCAGAGCGCGAGCAGGGGGGCGGCAGCCCTTCTGTTCTTCAGTCTGTTCATTGGTTTCTCCTCCGATGATGTTTACTTGGGTTGAGGCGCGAGGCTTGCGGCGTGCGTACGCTTCGGCGGGCGCGGGTTAAAAGAGCGAGGTGCGTTCAGGGCATAAGGAAGTGAGTCCCCGTCTCAGGCAGGGTCGGCCCTCGCCTCCTCCTTGAGGGCGCAGGCGACGGCGTACATGAAGTCGCGGACGCGGACCGGGCGCGGCAGGACGGCGGCGAGGCGCGCGTGGGAGTGCGCCCGTATGACCTCGGAAGGGCGGTTGTGGAAGGCGATGAGCCGGGTGCGGGGCGCGAGTTCGGCCAGGGCGGCCACCGCCCCGCTGCGGCCGAAGCCGGCCATGTCGAGCCCGACGGCGATGAGGTCGAAGTCGCCGCGCGCGGCCGACCGCAGCACGTCCATCGTGTGACGACAACTCTCGGCCTCGTGCCCGGCCGCGCGCAGCGCCCTCAGCAATTGCTCGGCCGCCGCTCGGTCGTCGTCGCAAATCATCACGCGCGCCATCAAAGTTTGCTTCCTTTACTCGAACGAAACTTCCGGGTCAGGCCCCGAAATACACACTGCCCGGCACACACCCCTTAACAACCCCCGTACCGCGCCGAGCTCGACCGACCGCTTTTGACTTAAACTGTTGACTGCGTTCAGCTTCGGCCCGCGGTCTCTTCCCGCGTCGCCCATCCCGCACGCGCGCCCGTGACAGCCCCGGCTGACAAAATGTCCTGTCACTGACAAAACGTCAGCCGCGCACGGCCCGCGAACTCCCTTCTACGCCTGCCGCCCCGCGGTGCTAGAATGCCGCCTCAGCCATTGAGAGCCGTTCGAAAAAGATGAACATGCTGCCAGCGACAAATCTTTATGACGCCTACAACGCGACCGACCCTACCGAGTCTCTGCCGCCCGGCGACTCGCGGTACGTTGACTGCACAGACGTGCGCGGCGACGAAGACACAGTGCGGAAGATGTTCAAAATCATCTCTCTCTCGAAGAAGGCTACGCACCAACTCTTCACGGGCCACCGTGGTTGCGGGAAGTCAACCGAACTGCGGCGTCTCAAAGAGCGACTCGGCAAGGCCGGGTTCTACGTGGTCTACTTCGCGGCGGACGATGACCTCGATCCGAACGACCTGATTTACACCGACCTGCTGCTGTCAATTGCCCGCCGCGTAGTCGCGCAGACGACGGGTGATGGCATCAACCTGGGGGACGCCCTTAATACCGTGCAGAGGTGGTTCGCGGAAGTCGTTTATAAGGAGAGCGAGTGGAAGCGGGTCGAGCAGGAGCTGAAGACGGAGGCGGAGGCAGGATTAGGATTACCGGCGGGTATCTCCGGCCTGCCGCTCATCGGTAAGCTGCTGACAAGGCTCACGGAGCAGATCAAGACCGGCGACGAGATTAAGAAGGAGATTCGCCAGAAGTTGGACAGCCAGATTCCGCAGTTGATCGGCGGCCTCAACGACCTCCTCCATCGCGCCGAGGTGGAGGTGCAGCGGAGTGGGCAGAAAGGGGTGGCCGTGATTGTGGACAACCTCGACCGCATCACGAACAAAGACCTCGGCGGCGGCCGCACCTCACACGACGCCCTCTTCATCGAGCACGGCAAGCAACTGTGCGAACTCAGGTGCCACGCAATCTACACCGTGCCTATTTCGATGATGTACGGGCTGAACGCACGCGACCTGGGCGGCATCTTCCATCGCAGCCACGTGCTGCCGATGATCCGTTCGCACGAGCCGCGCGCGGGCGGCGGAGCCTCCTCACCTGCCGGGATGCAGAAACTGCGCGACATTGTCGCGCGGCGTATAGATGTGGACGCGCTGTGCGAGCCGGAAGCCGTCGAGTATTTCTGCCGTGCCTGCGGCGGCCACCCGCGCGACTTGATGACGCTCGTCCGCAGTAGCATCGAGGATGCCGACGAGGAGCTGGAGCGTCCCCTCACGCTGGCCGTAGCGCGCCGCGCCAACGACCAACTCGTCTCCGCTTTCTCTCGGATGATACCGGAGGAGTACTTCGGGAAGCTCGCGGACGTGTACCTGACGAACAAGATTAAGAAGGACGCCGACCACCAGAGGATGCTCTTCAGCCAGAGCGTGCTGGAATACGTGGACGAGCCGGACGAGGACGAGCCGGATTCAGAGAAAGAGCCCTGGCATGACGTGCATCCGGCGGTGCAGAGGCTCAAGAGTTTCCGAGAAGCATTGAATGAGCGTTCAAGACTTACCGTCTGACCCCGAGACGACGCCCGAGCCCGACGAGAGAATCATGCGCCGCCTCGTGCGCGCGCTCGATTACTCCAAGGGCTTCTGGCTCGGCTTCGCCAAGAGCAACACGCCCGCACAGCGGCGCAGGCTCGCCGCGCTCTGTAAAGACCTCCTCGAACCGCTCAAAATCCGCGTCCTCGAAATCGAGCTGAACGAGCCCATCACCGACTTGTTGCCCATCCTCCGCGAACGCCTCGCACAGGAGGGCGCCGCGAACGACGAGGAGAAGGCGACCCAACCCAAACTCGCCATCTTCGTCCACGGCCTCGAATGCTCCATCCCTTCGCGCGAGGCGTACCCGCCGCTCCTCTCCGCGCTCAATCTCAAGCGCGAACTCTTCCGCCAGGAGGTGCCGCACCCGCTCCTCCTCTGGCTCCCCGACTACGCCCTCACCGCCCTCGCCCGCAAAGCCCCCGACTTCTGGGCCTGGCGCAGCGGCCTCTACGAATTTGCCCCTGAACGCGAGGCGGCCGAGCAGTCATTAGGAGTCCTACTTGGCGAAGAGATACATATAACCGAAAGTCTTTCAGAGCAAGTCAAGCGTGAACGTTTGGTCATGCTCAAAGGACTATTAGATGATTATCGTGAGCTTGGCAACAGCTTGCATGAGCAAGAAGCGAGAGCAAATCTTCTGACTGAAATAGGTATGGTACATGGAATGCTCGGAGAATGGAGTGAAGCTAAGCCTGCATTTCAAGAAACATTAACAGTGGCTCGCAACTTAAGAGATGAATGGAGCGAAGCAGGAGCGCTGCACAATCTGGGTCGCGTGGCTGATGAAGAGGGTGACGGGGAGACGGCGCGTCGTTTTTATGACGAGAGCTTAGAAATCAAGAAAAGACTGGGCAACGAGAGTGGGGCCAGTATCACCCTGAATAATCTAGGAATGCTCGCGCAGGAGCAGGGTGAGTTGGAAGAGGCTCACCGCCTCTTCAGTGCAAGCCTGGAGATCAGCAAGGGTATCAGCGACCAGCACAACGTAGCTGGTACCCTGCACAACTTAGGCAGACTCGCGCAGGAGCAGGGCGAGTTGGAAGAGGCGCACCGCCTCTTCAGTGCAAGCCTGGAGATCAGCAAGAGTATCAGCGACCAGGCCACCAGCGCTATAAGCTTGTGTGCCTTAGGCACGCTCGCTGCTGGCAGGGGCGATAAGGTAGAGGCGGCGCGGTTGCTTAGGGAGGCGCTGAGTGTCTTTGAAAGGCTCGGCTCTCCACATACGGAGTATGCGAGACGGAGTTTATCTGTAGTGGAGACCGACGAGGATGTTTCTGCTTAACTCTTCTTGTTGCCTGATACCAGCTTACGCGTGACCACTTCACTTTTCGGCTCGGAATACTTCTCGGCAATTTCAGTTCATCCTCACTGTAGCTCTAATCACTCAGCAATCTTTCTTCAATAGTTGTTCAGGAACTAGCGCCCGTTTCGTACTCGCGGAGTTTGCGGTAGAGGGTGCGGGCGGAGATGCCGAGGACGGCGGCGGCGCGCTCGCGGTTGCCGGCCTGCTCTTCGAGGACGCGGAGGATGTGTTGGCGTTCGAGTTGGTCGAGGGTGAGGGGCACCGAGTTAGAGGAGGTCGTGGCGTTGCTTCCGGCGCTCGGCGAAGTGATGGAGGGGAGGAGTTGGTCGGCTTCGATGATGTCGGAGTCGGCGGAAGCTAAAGCAGCCGCGCGTTCGAGGGCGTTGCGCAGCTCGCGGACGTTGCCGGGCCAGTCGTAGGCGCCCAGGCGCTGGCGCGCTTCCGGGGAGAGGTCGAGGGCGGAGCGGTTGAAGCGCTCGCGGAAGAGCGCGAGGAAGTGTTCGGTGAGGGCGGGGATGTCCTCGCGGCGCTGGCGGAGCGGCGGCACGTGGAGCGAGATGACGTTGAGGCGGTAGAAGAGGTCCGCGCGGAAGCGGCCGGCCGTCACGTCTTCGGCGAGGTTGCGGTTGGTGGCGGCGATGACGCGCACGTCGGCCTCGCGGTCGCGCGTCGAGCCCACGCGGCGGAAGCGGCCCTCTTCGAGGAAGCGCAGGAGCTTCACCTGCGTCTGCGCCGGCATCTCGCCGACTTCGTCGAGGAAGAGCGTCGAAGAGTCGGCCGCCTCAATCAATCCCCTCTTAGTGGAAGTAGCGCCGGTGAAGGCGCCGCGCTCGTGGCCGAAGAACTCGGACTCGAAGAGCGTCTCGGGGAGCGCCGCGCAGTTGACCGAGATCATCGGCGACTCCGCCCGCTGGCTGCGCGCGTGCAGGAAGCGCGCGAGCACGTCCTTGCCCGTGCCCGACTCGCCCGTGATGACCACGGTCGAGTCCGCGCGCGCCGCGATCTCCGCTAAAGCGACGAGCCCCTCCATCGCCTTGCTCTTGTAGACGAGCGCGCCGGCCACGTCCTCCGCGGGCTGGCGGACGGCGTCCCTCAAGGAAGCGTTCTGCCTGACCAGCCTCCGCTTCTCGTCGGCCTTGCGGATGACGGCCTCGATCTCGTCGAGCGTCGCGGGCTTCGTCAAATAATCGTAAGCGCCGAGCCGCATCGCCTCGATGCCCGTGCCGAGCGAAGTGTCGGCCGTGAGCATGATGACCTCGGGCGCGTCTTCGAGCTTGCGCACCTCGCGCAGCGTGTCCAATCCACTCAAACCAGGCATGCGTATATCCAGCAGCACCACGTCGAAGTCGCTCTTCGAGAGCGCGTCGAGCGCCTCCTCGCCCGACGCGGCCGGGGTCGAGTCGAAGCCCATGCGCGCGATCTGATCCGACACGAGCTTGCGCAGCACCGCGTCGTCATCGACGACCATCACGCGAATCTTACGGCTCATAGGATACGGGGCGGCAGAGACGGCCAGAGGTGTGCAGAGCGTCGGGACGCCATATTAACACCAGTCCTCGCCTTCGCATCAACTTTCCGGGGGATGATTTTCCGGCCCCCCTTCACACGGAGCAGAGAAAGATGACGATCACCACGACGACCACCAACATCAAGCCGACCTTCACCCCCGCGGGCGAGACGACGGCCGCGACCGTCCTGCGACGCGCGCGCCTCGGCAACTCGACCGAGGACATCTCCTACAGACCCTCCGGCGTCCTCGCCGGGCAGTTCATCGTCCTCGACGGCTACGACGTGCTCCTGGTACCGCCGAAGGGCGCGGGCGGCGGCCCGCAGAAGCTCTTCGACGTGCGCGGCCTCGCCGTGACGGGCGCGCCGCGCGGGATAGCCTTCCTCGAATCGGAGAGGCTGTTCGTCTTGAACGACCTGCGCCGCCGCTCGACGCTGCTGCTCGCCGACCTCAAGGGCAGGGCCACGGGCGAGCGCACGATTCAGTACCCCGCGCGCTTCGCGCCTGACCAGGTCGAGGGGCTCGACGCCGTCGCCGCGCCGACGCTCACGGGGAGCACTGGCGAGTTGCTCGTCCTCTCCGCGATCAGCTTCACGCCGACGCTCCGTTCGCACCTCGAACTGCTCACACGCTCGGGCGACACGTACCGCACGTCGCGCGACATCGTCCCGGCCGAACCGCTCGGCTCGTCGTTCGTCGCGGGCGCGGCCTTCCGCTCCGGCTTGGCCCCGCTGCGCGAGGGCGGCTTCGTCGTCGGCGGCGACGACTTCGTCCACCTGCTCGACCCCGCCGGGAACATCCTGCGCAGCGCGCAGATACCCGAGGCCATCAGCGTCGAGGGCGTGGCCGAGACCGAGACCGGCCTCATCTACGCGGCCGACGTGGCCGCGGGCAAACTCTTCGCGCTCGGGCAGAAGCTGAACCGCACGCCCCAGCTCGACATCGACTACCGCATCGGACTCGGCCTCTTCGCCCCGCTCGGGCTCGCGTGGGACGCGAACGCGCAAAGACATCTCGTGCTCTCGACTTCGGTTGCGACGGGCGCGCCGCAGGTGTCGGGCGTCTCCACGGCGCTCGACTCGGCCGAGCAGTTCATAGACCTCGCCGCGCAGAACTTCCCGCGCGGCCGCCGCATGGCCTACGTCGCCGAGGAAGGCTTGCTCGCCGTCGCGCACCAGCGCACGCCGCGCGCCATCCTGCTCTTCGACAAGAAGGGGCAGCTCGCCGAGACCATCGACGTGAGCGCGGCCGGGAGCCCTTCGGCCCTGGCCTACATCCCCTCGACGCGCGAGTTCGCCGTGCGCGTCACGGAGGCGGGTCTCGCCACGGTGCTCTTCATCTTCTCGCGCGAAGGTCAGCTCACGCGGAAGGTCGATCTCTCGGCCACAGGCATCACGTCCATCGTCGCGCTCACGCACTTCGGTGCGCCGCGCGGCGACTTCGGGGCCGACCGCTTCCTCGTCCTCGACGGCCCCGTCACGGACGCAGACCCGGTCACCAACCGCGCCGTTATCACCGACCTCGACGGCAACCTCCTTAGCGAGTTCGACACGCGCAAGAGCCTCGGCGTGCTCAACCCGGGCGACGTGGCGGAGGTCACGACGGGCGAGCAGGCGGGCGCTCTCTCCATCATCGACCGTTCGAGCAACGAGCTGGTCGTCTTCAGACTCAACTAAGAATTTCAAATTTCAAATTCTGAAGTGGGTCGTCACTGGCGCTCGGGCGTGCGGCGTGGGAGCCAGAGGCGGAAGCAGCTCCCCTTCCCCGGCTTGGACTCGACGGTGAGCGCGCCGCCGCGCGCCACGGCCCGCGGGCGCGAGCTGGCGAGGCCGCGCCCCGAGCCCCGGCCCGGGTCTTTGGTGGTGAAGAACGGGTCGAAGATGCGCGCCAGGGTCTCGGGCGCGATGCCGGGGCCGGTGTCCTTGACCTCGACGCGGACGCGCTCGCCGTCGAGCAGTGTGGAGACGCGCACCGCGCCGCCCGCGCCCGACGCGTCGAGCGCGTTGGCGAGCAGATTGTCCAAGACCTGTCGCACCATCGCCTCGTCGGTCGCGACCTCGCCGACCGAAGGGTCTAACTCGGCCTCGACGCGGACGCCGCCCTCCTCGTGCCCACGCCGCTCGAAGATCTGCGCGGCCTGCGCGACGACGCGGTTGAGGTCGACGGGGTCGCGGCGCGCGCGCTTCTGGCGCGAGAGGTCGAGCAGGCCGCGCGTAATCTGCTTGCAGCGAAGAGCCTGGCGGACGATCTCTTCGAGGTAGTAGTCCCACTGCCTCTCACTGGCGGCGCGCGCCGTCGCGGGGTCTGACTGCACGTCGCGCAGCGTCGCCTCGGCGCAGGTGGTGATGGCGGCGAGCGGGTTGTTGATCTCGTGCGCGACGCCCGCGGCCAGTTGCCCGATGGTCGCCAGACGACGCGAGCGCGCGAGCTGCTCCTGCACCTCGGCGAGCGTCGTGATGTCGCTCCAGGTGATGACGCTCCACGTGGAAGGGGTCTGGAATCCGGGCTGTTGAGAGTCGTCTTGTATTGACTCCAAACTCGAAAGCGGCGCGACGGCGACGAGGTAGCGGCGGCCGTCCTCGGCCTGTAGCTCGAAGGAGCTGGTCGTGCGGGGCGTGCCCGGCCGCATGTGGTAGGCGGCGGCGCGCTCGCCGAACAGTCGCGCGAACGCGTCGGCGCAGGACATGCCGGCCACGTCCGCGGGGTGGAGGCTCATCGCCTCGGCCGCGGCCATGTTGCAGCGCACGACGCGCATCCGGTCGTCGTGGACGATGATGCCGTCGGGGATGGCGTCGAAGGTCTGCTCCCAGACGCGCTTGGCGGCGCCGAGCGTGTCGAGCAGCCGCGCGTTGTCGAGCGCGAGCGCGGCCATCTCCGCCAAGCCCTCCAACTGCTGCCGCTCTTCGGCCGTGAAGCGATGGTGCTCGCGGAAGCCGACGGCGAGGACGCCGAGGCTCTCGCCGCGCGCGCGCAGGCGAGCGATGGCGAGGTCGCGCACGCCCTCCGCGCTGTGGAGCGGGAACTCGCTCTCGGGCAGGTCGCCGGCCAGACCCCGCACCTCTAAGATGGACTCGCCCGACTCCTGGTCGAAGGCGGCGGCGCGCTCCGCGAACTCGCCGCGCACGGGGATGACGACCTCCAGGGCGGACGAGGCGTTGCGGAAGCCGCTCGTCGCCAGCCAGGTGATGGCGCGCTCGTCCTCGGAGAAGCTGGCGATGCTCGCCGTGTCCGCGCGCAGGATGCGCCTGACGGTCTCGACCACCGTGTCGAGCGTGGCCGCCCCCTCCGCGCGCCTGCTGTCTCTGCTCTCAGCCATCTCGCCCTTATCTTGCCAGAATCAATCCTTAAAGTCTTATACGCTCCCCGCGGCCGCGCGGTTACAAGAGTCGCGGCTGCCGACGCGTCGGCGTCGTAATTTTCTTTCACCTGACGCAGGCGCCCCGCCCGCCTGAGATAGCAGGTAACACGCAACCCTCTATTTTCCCGAGAGAGTTCGACGGCACGCACCTTGCCGAGGCACGGGCGTGGGCGGTGAAGTTATGAACGTCGAACATCAATTAACGCAGAGCGAGAAGGACGCACGGAGGTTGCTTGTCATGAAGAGAGTTGTGGAAGTTCTGGGGTGGCTCACGGCGGTCGCCCTCTTCGCATTCGCCAGCCACGCCGTCTTAGGGCAGACGCAACAGGACGACTCGGGCGTGCGGCGCGAGCGCACGCGCACGGCGCGCGGCCGGGATGATTTGAGCCCGAGCTCGCTCATCCGCGAGGCGCGCACCGTCTACGTCGCGCCGAGCGAGCACGTCGAGAAGAAGTACCTCGAATACAAGCTCGGCAAGTACGACGAGCTGCGCGACTGGGGTTTGGTGCTCGTCGCCGAACCTTCGGCCGCAGACCTCGTCATCACCGTCGATAAGACGGCGCTCAACTACATCTTCACGCTGACGGACCGGCGCACCTCCGTCATCGTCACCACCGGCAAGTGCGTCGCCGTCAACGGACGCCTCGCCGCGGAATACCTGGGCAAAGAGATCGTCAAGAAGATTAAGGACGCGCGCGCCTCCGGCGACGGCGGCCGCCGCCACGAACGACGCCGCGACCGCGACGACTCGGACGACGACGAGTGGAGCGAGTCGTAATCGACGGGCAAAAGAATTTGAAAGGATAAGTAGATTCATGCGCACGACAAGGAACTGGAAACGTCTCACCAACCTCACCCATCTCTTACTCGCCTGCGCGTTCGCCTTCGGCGCGGCGGCGCAGGCGCGACAGGACGCCGCGCGCGAGACGAAGCCCGCGGCCGTGGCCGCCTCGCTCCTCGACGCGCTCAAGGACGCCGGCTCTAAAGAGACGGTCGCGGCCGTGCATGCGCGCGAAGATGCCGTCGAAGGACTGAAGCGAATCGGACACGCGGCCGTCCCTGCCATCACGGATTTTCTGAACAGTGAGAAAGGGCCGGCGCGCGTCTACGCCGCCGCGGCGCTGGCCGACATCGAGCCGCAGAACGCGCTCGCACGTCAAGTCCTCGCCGACACTGCACGCGAAGGCAAGGGCGACGAGTTGATTGCGGCCGCCGTGGCGCTCGCGGGCTCAGACCCGGAGAACGACGCGGCCGTCCCGGCGCTCGTCAAGATGGCCTCGAAGTCGATCATCATTCCTTCGGAGAAGAACATGCGCCGGCAGCGCGGGGCCGCGCTCGCGCTCGCGCTGACCGCGCCGGGCGTGAGGGCGCTCACGCCGCTGCTGAGCCACTGGGACTCTTGGGTGCGGCAGGCCGCCGTCTTCGCCTTCGACGAACGCACGGAGGCTCTCTCGCAGGCGTCGCCCGCGGTGCGCGCGGCCGTCGGCGAGGCCGTTCCCAACTTGGTCAAAGCCCTCGCGGACAAGGACGAGATCGTCCGCGGCATGTCCGCCGAGGTGCTCGAACAGCTCGGGGCGGAAGCCGTCCCCGAATTGAAGAAGGCCGCCG
>CAXTSK010000089.1:0-12841 GCA_964246655.1 uncultured Pyrinomonadaceae bacterium | reverse complement strand
TGCGCGCGTTCCTGACGCTGATCGGCATCATCATCGGCGTGGCGTCGGTCGTCGTGGTCGGCGCGGCCATCTCGGGGCTCAACACGTACGTCGTGGACAAGATGTCGAAGATGCTCGGCACGAACCACTTCATGATCGCGCGCATCGCCAGCCACGGGGAACTCTCCGAAGAGGAGTTGGAGAAGATGAACCGCCGCAACAAGCGTCTGCGGTGGGCCGACATGGAGTGGCTGCAAACGTATTGCGAATCCTGCTCGGCCGTCGGGGCCGAGGCCGGGCGCGGGACGAAGTTCGAGCAGGACGGGCAGACCTTCTACGGCGGCATCATCTTCGGCGTCACCGCCAACATGGTCGAGATCGAGGACAAGACCATCGCCGAGGGTCGCTTCATCCAGCCCGAGGAGGTCGAGAACTCCAAGCTCGTCGTCGTCCTCGGCGCCGACATCAAGGACAAGTTCTTCCCCGACATCGACCCCGTCGGGCAGGAGTTCAGGGTCGAGGGATTGCCGATGCGCGTCATCGGCGTCGAGGAGCGGCGCGGCCCGATCTTCGGCGACCTCATCGACAAGCACGTCTACATCCCGCTCACGACCTACCAGAGGTTCTTCGGGCGCAACCTCGATCTGCAAATCCACGGCAAGGGTCGCGAGCGCGGCGCGCTCCAATACACCATCGAGGACGCGCGCAAGGCCCTGCGCGACTACCACAAGCTCATCGGCAGCGACGAGGACGACTTCGGCGTCGTCAACACCGAGACGCTCGGCAGCCAGATCGACCAGTTCACCGGCGCCATCGCGATGGTCGTCACCCCGATAACCTTAATCTCGCTCGTCGTCGGCGGCATCGTCGTCATGAACATCATGCTCGTGAGCGTGACCGAGCGGACGTTTGAGATCGGGCTCCGCAAGGCGCTCGGCGCGCGGCGCAAGCAGGTGCTCTTACAGTTCCTCATCGAGTCGTCGCTGCTCTGCGCCTTTGGCGGCACGCTCGGGCTGCTCGCGGCGGCCGGCATCTCGTGGGCCGTGACGGTGCTGACGCCCATCACGATGACGATCACCGTCGGCTACATCCTGCTCGCGCTCGGCGTCTCGGCGGGCGTCGGCATGATCGCGGGCATCTACCCGGCCTTCAAGGCGTCGCGCCTCGACCCCATCATCGCGCTCACGCGGAACTGAGAGAAGGACATGAAATTCAGGCTTCCTAAATTCATCCCGCGCGAGACGCTCTTGATGGCGCTTGACAGCGTCATGGCGCACAAGTTCCGCAGCGCCCTGACCATCATCGGCATCGTCATCGGCGTGTCGGTCGCCATCGTCGTCGCCTCGATCCTGTCGGGGATGCGCATGAACATCGTCAAGATCGTCGAGGAGTACGGCACGAACAACATCTACGCCTTCCACCTCACGACGGGGCCGCAGGTCGGCGAGCGCGACCAGTCGGAGCGCGCGCGCAAGCCCCTCACGCCCGAGGACGCCGAGGCGGTCGCGCGCCAGGCCCCGGCCATCGAGCAGGTCGTCATCGAGGCGCCGAACATCGGCGGCTGGGGGAGCGGCTTCGACGACACCATCAACGTCAACGGCAAGACCTACCGCCGCGGCAACACGCGCGCCGTCACCGCCAACATGGCCGAGGTCGGCAACATCTCGCTCAAGGAGGGGCGCTTCATCTCCGAGCAGGAAGACCTTAACCGGCGCAACGTGATGGTCATCGGCGTCAACGCCGCCGCCGCGCTCTTCCCCGACCAGGAGACGGGCATCGTCGGCACGAAGGTCAAGATGGGCGGCATCGTCTGGGAGATCATCGGCGTGCTCGCCAAGCGCAAGGCCACCTTCTTCGGCGAGAACGAGGAGGACAACGCCGTCTTCGTCCCCTTCCGCACGGGTCGGCAGGCCGCGCCCGGACGCAAGTTCGTCGTGCTCGTCATGCGCGCACGCTCGGGGCAGTTGCAGGCGGCTGTCGATCAGGTCGAGGAAATCCTGCGCACGCGCCGCCAGGTGCCCTTCGGCGAGCCGAACAACTTCGACGTGAAGACGGCCGACGCCTTCATCACGCAGTTCGACAGCATCTTCGGCATGATCGGCGTCATCGCCATCGCCATCTCCTCGGTGGGCCTGATGGTCGGCGGCATCGGCGTGATGAACATCATGCTCGTCTCCGTCACCGAGCGGACGCAGGAGATCGGCGTGCGTAAGGCCATCGGCGCCCGCCGCCGCGACATCGTGCACCAGTTCCTCTTCGAGGCGATGACGCTCACGATGCTCGGCGGCGTCATCGGCGTCGTGCTCTCGGTCGGCATCGCCCAGCTCGTCATGCTGCTCGTCCCGTCGCTCCCAGCCTCCATCCCGGCGTGGGCTGTCACCTCGGGCCTCGCCGTCTCGGTCGGCGTCGGCCTCGGCTTCGGCGTCTGGCCCGCGATGAAAGCCTCGCGGCTCGACCCAATCCAATGCCTGCGGTACGAGTAGGGAAGAACTCTCGCCACTTTTCCTGTAAACATTAGACCCCGGCCCGGCGTATATGAGTCCGAGCCGGGGCACGCCTTTTTGTCTCCATACATTTACGCGGAAGAGTGTTTATGCGAACGATTTATACCTTCTATCTTGACGCCGCGCGCATCGCCTTGCAGTCCATCTTCGCGCACAAGCTGCGCGCGTTCCTGACGCTGATCGGCATCATCATCGGCGTGGCGTCGGTCGTCGTCGTCGGCGCGGCCATCTCGGGGCTCAACACGTACGTGATGGATAAGGTCTCGGCGGTGCTCGGCACGAACCACTTCATGATCGCGCGCATGGCCGCGCACGGGAACGTCTCCGAGGAAGACTGGGAGAAGATGAACCGCCGCAACAAGCGGCTGGAGATCGAAGACTACGAGTGGGTGCGCGACCGCTGCGTCGCCTGCGCCGAGGTCGGCGCGCAGTTCCAGCGCGGCGTAGACCTCTCGCACGAGGGCGAGAAGATGTACGGGACGCAGCTCGCCGGCTGCACCGCCAACATGGCCTCCATCGAGGAGAAGACCATCGCCGAGGGGCGCTTCTTCCTGCCGCAGGAGGTGGACACGGCCGCGGCGGTCGTCGTCATCGGCAACGACATCAGGGAGAAGTTCTGGCCGGGCGTTGACCCCGTCGGTCGCACCTTGAGCATCCGCGGCATCCCCTTGCAGGTCGTCGGCGTCGAGGAGAAGCGCGGCTCGATGTTCGGCAACTCGCTCGACAACCAGGCGTACATCCCGCTCACCACCTACCGGAAAATCTTCGGCGGCCGCCAGAGCCTACAGGTGCATGGCAAGGCGCCCACGCGCGAGCAGTTCCAGTCCGCCATCGAGGACGCGCGCATGGCCCTGCGCGACAAGCACAAGCTGAAGGGAAGCGAGGAGGACGACTTCGGCCTCGTCAACACGGGCGAGATCGGCAACGAGGTCGATTCCATCACCGGCGGCATCGCGATGGTCGTCACGCCGATCACGCTTATCTCGCTGGTGGTCGGCGGCATCGTCGTCATGAACATCATGCTCGTGAGCGTGACCGAGCGCACCTTCGAGATCGGTTTACGCAAGGCGCTCGGCGCGACGCGCAAGCAGGTGCTCTTGCAGTTCCTCATCGAGTCTTCGTTCCTGACGACTTTCGGCGGCGTGCTCGGGCTGCTCCTGGCCTTCGGCATCGTGTGGCTCATCTCGGCGACGACGCCGGTGACGATGACGGTCACCATCGTCTACGTCTTCCTGTCGCTCGCCGTCTCGGGCGGCATCGGCATCATCTCCGGCGTCTACCCGGCCTTCAAGGCTTCGCGCCTCGACCCCATCGTCGCGCTCGCGCGGAAGTAGGGAGGAGGGTTGTTGAGAGTGATGAAGTTAAGAATCCCCAAGTTCATATCGTCGGAAATCCTGCGGATGTCGCTCGACAGCATCCGCGCGCACAAGCTGCGGAGTTTCCTCACGGTCTTCGGCATCGTCATCGGCGTCGTGGTCGTCATCGTCGTCGCCTCGCTTCTGACGGGCGTGCGCCAGTCGGTCGTCGATGTCATCGCCGAGTACGGCACGAACAACATCTACGCCTTCCACCTCTCGACCGGCTTCACGAACAGCAGCCGCGAGGAGGAGCGCACGCGCAAGCCCTTCAAAGAGGAGGACGCCGAGGCCATCAAGCGCGGCGCGCCCGCGGTCGAGACGGTGGCGAGCGTGCTGCTCATCGCGTGGTGGGACTCGACCATCCAGTACCAGGGGAAGAACTACCGGCGCGGGCAGTTGCAGGGCGTGACGGCCAACTACGCCGACGCGTCGAACCTCTCGGTCTCGGCCGGGCGCTTCCTCACCGAGGCGGACGACACGAACCGGCGCAACGTGATGGTCATTGGCGTCAACCTCGTGGACGCGCTCTTCCCCGGCAAGTCGGCCGAGCAGGTCGTCGGCACCGAGGTCAAACTCGGCGGCCGCCCCTTCGAGATCATCGGCGTTCTTGAGAAGCGCAAGAACGCTATCTTCGGCGAGAACGACGAAGACAACGCCGTCTTCGTCCCCTTCCGCACGGCGCGCCAGGTCTCGCCCGGCAGCGAGTACATCCTCTTCATCATCCGCGCGCACGAGGGGCAGTTCCGCGAGGCGCTCGACCAGACCGAAGAAGTCCTGCGCCGCCAGCGCGGCGTGAAGTTCAACGAGCCGAACAATTTTGATCTGGGCACGGCCGACAAGTTCATCAGCCAGTTCGACAGCATCATGGGCATGATCGGCCTCATCGCCATCGCCGTCTCTTCGGTGGGCCTTCTGGTCGGCGGCATCGGCGTGATGAACATCATGCTGGTGAGCGTGACGGAGCGGACGCAGGAGATCGGCGTGCGCAAGGCCATCGGCGCCCGCCGCAAAGACATCGTCCGGCAGTTCCTCTACGAGGCGATGACGCTCACGGCCCTGGGCGGCATCGTCGGGGTCGTCCTCGCCATCATCATCAGCAAGATCATCGGGCTGCTGCTGCCGTCGCTCCCCGCCTCGATCCCGCTCTGGGCCGTCATCGCCGGCCTCGCCGTCTCCGTCTTCGTCGGCCTCGTCTTCGGCGTCTGGCCCGCGCGCAAGGCTTCGCGCTTAGACCCGATTGAGTGCCTGCGGTACGAGTGAGTGGAAGTAGACAGTAGGAGAAGCAAAGGCGGCGCGCCCGGTTATAAGCCGAACGCGCCGCCGCTGTTTTTTCTACTGATTACTGTCTACTTCTTCTGTATCGCCCTCAACAACTCCTCGCGGAAGTAGCCCGCGGGGACGGTGCCCTGGCGCATGAAGAGGAGGTGGAACTCTTTGGGCGAGAACTTGTCGCCGAGGAGTTTCGACGCCTCGCCGCGCAGGGCGAAGATTTGATCCTTGCCGAGGCGGTAGGTGATGGCCTGCGTGGGCCACTTGGAGTAGCGGAAGATGGCGCGCTCGGAGCCCTCGCAGCTCGCGCGCTTCGCCTCGGACTTCGTCGCGTCGGAGCACTTGCCGGGCTGGAAGTCCACGACCTCGGAGAAGAGGTCAACGGCCTCGTCGTAGGTCATCTTCCCCGTGTGGATGCCGGTGTCGATGCGGACGCGCAGGTCGCGGTAGAGCTTGCCTTTCAGTTGGTAGAGATGCTCCTCGGGCGTGTAGAAGCCTTCCGGCGCGCCCGGCTGCGGCTCGGCCATCAAAGCCTCGGAGTAGAGCGCCCACCCTTCCGCTGCCATCGAATCCTCCCACATCGAGCTTGAGTCTTCGACCGCGCCGGGCGTCAGCCAGCGCACGCCCGAGATGTCTTGGCGGTACTGCGTCATCACCTTGTAGTGCCAGTCGTGCCCGGGGAAACCTTCGTGCGCGGAGAGGTCTGCGAGCGCCGCGCGATTGTTCTCCTTCAAGACCGCCTGGTCGTCGTTGCCGGAGGTGGTGACGTAGAAGCGGCCGACGCCGCTCTGCTTGAAGGGAGGCGCCGGGTAATAGGCCGCGCCGTCGATGGAGGCGCGCAGGGGCGGCGGCGTCTCGACCACGTCGAGCTTGTAGTCGGCCGGCACGTCGAAGACGCCCGTCTTGCGCGCGTAGTCCACGAGCTTGACGCCCGCCTCCTTGTACCACGCGACCATCTCGGCGTCGGTCTTCGGGTAGTCCTTGCCCAGCTCTTCGAACACAGCCTGCACGGCCTGCGGGCCGTCGGCGGGGAGCGTCATCCCGCGCTTCTGCCCGATCTGTCGGGCGAGGTCGATCATCTGCTTGCGCGTGTCTTCGACGATGGGCTGTGCCTCCTCGTAGAGCTTGGCGGCCGTCGTCTCCATGCGCAGGTTGTTCTTCAAGGCCCAGTCGTACTCCTCCGCGCCGAAGGCGTAGCGGTCTTGCGCGAACGGCGCCTTGGGCGTGAGCTTGTCGCCCGCGCCCGCGTCGAAGAAGGTCGCACGGACGAATTCGGCGAACTTCTTGTAAGCCTCGGACGCTGCTTGCGAAGCGTCGTCGAGCTGCTTGAGCATCTGGTCGCTCGCCTCGCCGACGGAGAGGCGCTCGCGCGCCGTCTCAGGGAGCTTCTTGGCGAAGTACTCGGCGTTGGCGCCGGCCGTCGTCACGCCGTCGCGCAGGAGCATCCGGTGGTCGGCCGTGTTGCCCGACTTGACGCCCGCCTCCAACTGCTGTTGCGCGACCTGCAAGAAGCGCGGGATGTCCGAGACGCGCTGCGTGACGAGCCGCCACTCCTCGGGCGTGCCGTACGTCTTCTCGCCGGTCTGCGTCATCCCTTGAAGCTGCCAGTCGATGGCGCGGAAGGGCTCGGAGACGTAAGTGTCCACGGCGCGCTCCTGGTATTTGCGCGTCTGGTGCTGGCGCAGGAGAAAATTGATCTGCGCGAGCGCTACGTCGCGGTCGATCTTGCGCGCGGGCGAGAGCGAGGCGGCGTCAACGCCCTGGAAGGCTTTCTGAGAGTCCGCGAGCCAGCGGTCTTCTTCGGTGAGCGCGTTGGCCGAATGGTCGCGGAGCCGCCCGTCCACGTCCTTGAGCGAGGGGTCGAGCCCCGCGCCGCCGAGGTAGGTGTTGACCGTCGGGTTGCGGCGCAGGAACTCGACGACGTACTTGTCGTGGATCGTCTTGAAGGCCGCGTCGCCGCCGCCGCCCGCGGGCGTCGAAGTCGGGGCGGTGTTCTGCGTCGGCTGCGTCGTCGTGCACGCGCCGGTGAAGACGGCGGCCAGGAGCAGGAGGAGTGTTCTTCTCATCTCTTCTTCTCTCGGGTGTGGCTGGTTCGAACGTTCCGGGAAAGGTTGTCGGCTGACGTACGGAGATTAACGCCCGCGCGCGGCGGCCGCAACCGCGGGCGCGCTTGTTCGGGCTTTCGCGAATCCGCTACACTGGCCGCGACTTTCATCCCGTCCTGACGAGTGGAAAGCTTTCCATGAGCGAACTGAACGAGCGGCGCTGGGCCGTCTTGAGCGAGCGGGGGTGTGAGGACTCGGGGCTCAGCTACGCGGAAGCCGCGGCCGCGGTCGCGCGCCTGCGCGGCGAGCGCATCAGCGGACTCTGCGTCATCACGGACGCGGCCGCCGCACACGTGCCGCGCGCGAAGAAGGCGGCATCCAAGTCATCAACCTCCGGCAACTCGAAACCAAAGCGGAGCCGTAAGAAGACGACCACGTAAGAACCAAAACTTAACCACAGAGACACAGAGACGCAGCTTGTTGAGTAATAGCCACAAGCTGTGTCTCTGTGTCTCTGTGGTTAATTCCTTGGGGCGGAGAGGCGCGAGGCGATGACCTTGGCAGCGGTGGCGCCCGCGCCGGTGGCGCCGCTGACGGTGGGCGCGAGCGGGTTCGATACGTCCCCGGCGGCGAAGACCATCTCGGCGCTCGTCTCCTGCTCGCCGGTGACGACGACGTAGCCGCGCTCGTCCGTGTGAAGCTGTTCTTTGAAAAGTTCCGTGTTCGGCTCGACCCCGACGCGCACGAGCACGCCGCGCACGGCCATCCGCATCGGCTTCAGCGCGCCCGCCCGCAGCATCTCCACCGACTCGACGCGCTCGCCGCCGAGAATGCTTTCCAACGTCGTCTCCGTGAAGACCGTGATGCGGTGGTCGCTCTTCACCCGTTCGGCGAACTCGGCGCGCGCGCTCAAACTCTTGCCGCGGTGGACGAGCGTGACGGTCGCGCAGACTTCGGCGAGCAGCAGCGCGTTCTCGGCCGCGGCGTCACCGCCGCCGACGACCAGCACGTCCTCGCCCTTGACCTTGTCCCGGTCGAGGCGGCCGGATTCGAGCACGCCGCGCCCCTCGAACTCCGACTCGCCGGGGACGCCGAGGCGCCTGCGCCTGACGCCGGTCGCGATGATGAGAGCGATGCTCTGCAACTCCTCGCCGCTCCTTAAACGCACTCGCTTGGCTCGCAAATCGACGCTCTCGATCTCGGCCTCCGTCCAAAGGTCGAACTCCTTATCTTCAACTTGCTCGGCGAACAGGTCGCGCAGCTCTCGCCCGTCCGCGGCGCGCACGCCGAGGTAGTTCTCAATCGGGTTATGGACGCGCAGCAGTTGCCCGCCGACCTCCGCCGCCCGTTCGATGACGAGCGTGTCCAGCCCCAGCTCGTCGCACCAGAGCGCCGACGAAAGTCCGGCCGGGCCCGCGCCGATGATGATTACGTCATGCATGGACTCTCTAAATGGTCACCGGCGCCGCCTGCCCCTTCAGCGCCTCGCGCAGCTCCGCGGCCACCTCGTCGGGCTCTAAGCGCGAGGCGGCCGGCGCGCCCGCGTGGTCGAAGAACTTGACGGCCGAGGTCAGCTCGCCCCGGTCCGCCTTCCACACGCCGCGCCCGCGCTCCGACACGTTCAAGCGACCGACGAGGCCCGAGAGGTTGCGGCGCGTGACGCGCGGGCGCGCGTAGGTCTCGGCCCAGGAGTAGTAGGCGTAGTCGATGCGGTAGGCCCAGCCGTCCCCGTAAGGGGTTGCGACGAGGAGCAGGTCGCCGCGCGTGTTGTGCGCCAGCGCCGTGTAGGACGCGCCGTGGCGCGCGGGGTCGAAGCCGCCGGGGCCGTAGAGGTCTCGCGCGAGCGTGACGACCGAGAGCTTCGAGCCTGCGTCTTCGACAACGCGCGAGCGCCCCGACGCAAAGCTCTCCAATGTCCGCTCGATCCACGCCCAGCCCTCGCGCCACAGCGGCTCGTACTCTTCGGTGCGCGTCAAAACCCTCTCCACTTCCGGCAGGACGAGTTCGTAAGCGCGTCTTTCGTCAACCTTCCCGCCGCCCGCGAGGTGCTCGACGAGCGGCGAGCTGACGCCCGGCACGAAAGGGTTGTCGCCGCCCTGAAGCAGGATCGACACGCGCACGGCACGCTCGTTCGGGAACTCAGAGAAGTCGCCCGCCTCGGCCGCCGACACCAGCTCGTCCCTCAACTCAAGCGCGCGCCCGCCGTTCAAGACCGCCCAGACCGACAGCACGCCGTCGGCGTCGAAGTGGTTGTTGGTGACGACCTCGACGCCGCGCGTCCACTCCTCGCGCCGCGCCCACGCGACGAAGTTCAAAACGATCTCCGTCGAAGTGTCCGCGCGCAGCTCCTCCGGCGTCCTGTTCCCCTCCCAGTGCGAAAGGTGCAGCGCGCCCTCGACCGTCCCATCCACCGACAGCAGCGGCACGCCGCCCAGACCCTCGTGGTAAAACTCGAACCTCATCGGTGAACTCCTTTCTGAAAGTAGGCGGTAGGCAGATGGCAGTAGGCAGTTAAAACCGTCTCTGTCGAAACCTTCGCATTAATCTTTCAACGTCCGAAGCGCGGAGTGTACTGCCTACTGCTATCTGCCTACTGCCTACTATTCTGTGACGCCCTTGATCCGGACGGGCGGGGCGAGGCGCGTAATCACGAGCCCTTCGCGCACGTCGAAGCGGCAGGCGAGGGCCGTCTTGTCCTGCGCCTCCGCCTGGCCCTCTTCGCGATACCAGAACTGGCAGTTGGTGCAGTCGCCGTTCCAGCAGAAGTCGCCGTAAGAGATGGTCTCGATGGAGAGGTATTGGAAGCAGCGCAGCAGGCGGTTGCGCTCGGGAACGCGGACGCGGCGCCCGAGGACTTCTATCTCGACCAGCCGCTCGAAGGGGGCGAACAGGTCTGGGTCGAAGGCGGGCTCGTCCGTCTGTTCCATCGCGGCCTCAACTGCGCGGGAAGCTGTCGGTCGGAGGCTCAGGCGCCGTCGCCGAGCGTGTAGTCGAAGTGGTAGGAGTGCCCGTCTTGGGTGATGACGATCTCCATGCGGCCGGCGAGCCCTTCGAGTTCTCCCGTGCCGGAGTCGGGGACGACGTTGACGGAGAGTTGTGGCGCGCCGCGCGTCATCGTGCCGGTGTGCTGGAGGACGAATGTTCCGTCGCGTCCTTTGAGCTTGCCGCTGACCAGCTCCATCGCGACGTAGCCGGCCGAGCCTTCGGTGGACGTACGGACGGCCAGCATTTGCCCCTTGCTCGACGCTTGAAGGTCGCCCTCGAAGCGCTTGTCGAGGAGCATCCGGCCGACGCACGCGCCGCCCGCCTCGCCGTCCGCCTGCGGGCTCAAACGCACCTCGAACGTACCGCTCGCGCGTGTCGTCATCTAAGTCTCCTTGGCAACAAAGGTCAGCCTTGCGGGTACGCGGGCAGGCCGTCGATGCTGACCTGGTTCTTCTCTTGGCGGTAGTCGCGGATGCCGTCCTCGCCCTTACTTAAAGTCCACTCGACGAGCCGTTGCCGCTCCTCCTTCAGCTCGTAGACGGGCACGGCGAAGCCGCAGGAGGTCTGTGCCGACTCGACTTCGAGGAGGACGATCTGGCGCTCGCCGGGGAGGGTGGGGAAGAGTGGGCGCAAGGCTGCCCACTCCTCATCCACGGGGCGCACGACGCGGCCGCGGCCGTAGATGCGGAGGATGAGCGGCTGCGCCGAGAAGCTACAGAACATGACCGTCATCCGACCGTTCTCCCCGAGGTGCGCGGCCGTCTCGTTGCCGCTCCCGGTCAGGTCGAGGTAGGCGACCCGCCGCCCCCCGTCGAGGCAGCGGAACGTGTCCATGCCCTTCGGCGAGAGGTTGATGCGGCCGTCCGCGGGCGCCGTCGCCGTGAAGAACATCTTCTGCTCGCCGATGAAGCCGCGGAGCCCTTCGTCGAGGTGCGTGTAGAACTTGGCCATCTTTAAATCTTTCTCAGTCGCGGATGGTGACTTCGAGCGTGAAGGTCGTGTTGGTCGCCTCGTCGTCGGGCCAGACGCTGATCTCGTAGTTGCCGGTCTTGGGGAGCGGCCCCGACCAGTCGGTCGGATTCTGGCCCACGTCCATCGGGTCCATGCCCGGCGCCCAGACGCCGAAGATCGCGTTCTTCTTCGCGGAGGTTAAGTGCAGCGTCAACGTCTGACCGGCGCGCGCGCGCAGGCGGTAGGTGATCGGGTCCATCCCGCCGCTCTCGCTCGGGCCGCCCGTCGTGCGGCCTTTGAGGATGACGGTCGTGCGCCCTTTGGGGAAGCGGACGGGGATGGTCTTGCCCCAGGCGGGGGCGGTCGCGAGCAGCAGGACGAGGAGCGCTGCGGCAAACTTTCTCATCGAGGGTCTTCTCCTTCGTGCAGGGTCAAGGTGCTGTAAGAACCGCCGCGCATGATATCACGGACGGGCGGCGGCGTTTGATGCTTCTCAACGGCGGCGGGCGTGCGCTACACTTGGGGCAAAGGGAAAAGAGGAGGGAGACGACTTTGGGACTCGTGATGTACGTCAAGCCGGGGTGCCCGTACTGCCAGCAGGCGCGGGACTTCTACAAGTCGAAGGGCGTGGAGTGGACTGAATACGACGCGCAGAACGACCGCGCGCGCCGCACCGAGATGTTCGCCTACTCGGGCGGCGACCCGACCGTGCCCTGCCTCGTCGAGGACGGCAAGTATCTACAGTCCGGCTTCGGCGACCCGCCGCGCGGTTGAACGGTGCACGATTAACCCCGGCCGTGCGCCGGGAAGAAATTTTAGCTTTTTGAGTTTAGATTTTTGATTTGAGGCCGTCGCGGGTCTACAATCCCCCGCACGGCCTCGGTGTTTCAATGCGCCAAATCGCGAATCAAAAATCTAACATCCAGAATCCCTGACCCCCGATGGTTAGCAAGACGCTCCTCAACTACCGCATCACGGAGAAGCTCGGCGCGGGCGGGCAGGGGACGGTGTACAAGGCCACCGACGAACGCCTGGGCCGCACCGTCGTCATCAAAATCCTGAGCCCCGAGCTGACCGCGCGCGAGGTCAACCTCAAGCGCTTCGAGCGCGAGGCGCAGCTCGCCTCCTCCTTAGACCACCCGAACATCTGCACCATCTACGGGCTGCACGAGGCCGAGGGGCTGCACTTCATCGCGATGCAGTACATCGAGGGGAAGAACGTCCGCCAGCTCGTCAATGGCCGGCCCCTCTCTTTGGAGAGCGCGCTCTCCATCGCTTATCAAGTCGCCGACGCGCTCACCGCCGCGCACTCCAAGGGCATCATCCACCGCGACATCAAGGCCGGCAACGTGATGGTCACCGCGTCGGGCCTCGCCAAAGTTTTAGACTTCGGCCTCGCCAAGCTGCTCGACGACGGCGGCGGGAAGCAGGGCGCGGACGTTCACCTGACCGAGCTGGGCGTCCCTTACGGCACGGCGACCTACGCCGCGCCCGAGCAGGCCGCGGGCAAGAAGGTTGACCACCGCGCCGACATCTTCTCGACCGGCGTGCTGCTCTACGAGATGCTCGCGGGCATCTGGCCCTTCAAGGGGCAGACGACCGTCGAGGTGCGCTACGCCGTCCTGCACGATACGCCCGAGCCCATCGAGGAGGTGCGTAAGGACGATCCGCCGCCTTCCATCCAACGCATCCTCGACCGCGCGCTCGCCAAGAAACCCGAGGATCGCTTCAAATACGCCAGCCAGCTGGC
>CAXTSK010000088.1:4434-12887 GCA_964246655.1 uncultured Pyrinomonadaceae bacterium | reverse complement strand
GTGCCGCCGCGCCCGAAGCGGCCGCCGCCGCGCCGCCCTCGGGCGGAGACGGCCCCAACGACGAGACGACCGAAGCGGCCGAGGCTTAAGACAGTAGCCAGTAGCCAGTAGCCAGTAGGGCTTCCGCTCAACGAAAATTGTTGATGACAATCGTAGAGAACGAGCGATGAATGGTTTTTCTACTGGCTACTGACTACTGTCTCCTGCCTACTTATTACCGGGGCGCGTCAACATGATTGTTGTCGCGCCCCTCGGCTTGTAGTATAAAGACCGGCGGCGCGGCCCCCCCCCGCGCCCCCCCGCCCCCGCGCGCCCGCCCCGCGCGGTCGGGAAGGGGACGCGCCGTTTCCCTGTCCAGCCCGAGTCAGTTTTCCACAGGCCCTACTCCCGATGGCTCAGTACATAGCCGACCCGTCACGCGAACAGCTCCTTGAGCGACCGCTGCCCCACAGCGCGGAGGCCGAGCGCGCCATCCTCGGCTCCATCCTCCTCGACAACTCGCTCGTCAACCACGCCATCGAGCTTTTGCGCCCCGAGGACTTTTACGTCCGCGCGCACCAGTTCGTCTTCCGCTCGATGATCGCCTTGAGCGAGCGCGGGAGTGAGATCGACCCGCTGCTCCTCAGCGAAGAGCTGCGTCGCGAGGGCGTGCTTGAGCAGGCGGGCGGGATGACCTTCATCTCTGAGCTGACCTACGGCCTCCCGCACTTCACCAACGTCGCCGCCTACGCGAAGGTCGTCAAAGACCATTCGCTCATGCGGCAGCTCGTGAAGGTCGCCAACAAGATCACGAGCGAGGCGCTTGAAGGCGAGGACGAGGCCACCATCATCCTCGACCACGCCGAGCAGATGATCTTCGCCCTCGCCGACGAGCGCACGCGCCAGGGCTTCGCGCACATCAAGCCGGTCGCCGACCTGCTCCTCGAAAAAGTACAGGAGATGGCAGGCCGCTCCGCCATGCTCACCGGCCTCACCACCGGCTTCTCCGAACTGGACACGATGACTTCCGGCCTCCAGCCCTCCGACCTCGTCATCGTCGCCGCTCGTCCGTCAATGGGCAAAACCTCTTTGTGTCTGACGCTCGCGCAGAACGCGGCGATACAGGCGGGGGCGGTGGTGGGCGTCTTCTCGCTGGAGATGTCGAAGGAGTCGCTTGTCATGCGCATGCTCTGCTCGGAGGGGCGTGTGGACGCGCACAGGTTCAGGAGCGGGTATCTGTCGCGCGACGAGTGGGCGAGGCTGGCGGGGGCTTTGGGGACTTTGGCGGAGGCGAGGATTTTTATCGACGACACGCCGGGCATCTCGGTGTTGGAGATGCGTGCGAAGGCGCGACGCTTGGCGGCCGAGCAGAAGAAACTCGACCTGATCGTGGTGGACTACCTGCAACTGATGTCCGGCTCCTCGCGCCGCTCCGAGTCGAGGCAGCAGGAGGTGTCGCAGATTTCGCGCGAGCTGAAAGGTCTGGCGAAGGAGCTGAACGTGCCGCTCGTCGCGCTCTCGCAGCTCTCGCGCGCGCCCGAGGCCCGCAGCGACCATCGCCCGCAACTCTCCGACCTGCGTGAGTCGGGGTCGATTGAGCAGGACGCAGACCTCGTCGCCTTCATCTACCGCGAGGAGCAGTACAACCGGACGGAGGAGAACACGGGCACGGCCGAACTCATCATCGCCAAGCAGCGCAACGGGCCGACCGGCACCGTCAACCTCGCCTTCCTGAAAGAGTTCACCCGGTTCGAGAACATGTGGCGCGAGTAGCGGCTGAGCGCGCCAAAATTAACCACGGAGACACGGCTTTGTTGATTGACGATCTTCAAAGCCGTGTCTTCGTATCTCCGTGGTTAATTGCCCGAGATGTACCCGTCCTGTTGCAGTTCAAGCAATCTGTTGACGATGTCGCGCGCGGCGTCGGGGCGGGCCATGCGGCGCGCGCCGGATTGCATGGAGGCGAAGCGCGCAGGGTCGTCGAGGAGTCGGTCGAGCTTGTAGGCGAGAACAGGGAGGTTGTTGCAGCGGATGGCGACGCCGTTCTCAAGCAGGTGGTCGGAGTTGCGTTCTTCCTGCCCGGGGATTGGGTTGACGATGACGAAGACGAGCCCCTTCGCCAGGGCCTCGGAGGTCGTCAACCCGCCGGGCTTGCCGAGGAGGATGTCGGCGGCGCTCATGTACTCGTCCATCTCGGTCGTGAAGCCGATGGGGTTGATAGTGACGTGGTGTGTCGGCGGCAGGCGTTTACTCGCGGATTCAAGTTTCGACTTCAGCTCACTGTTGCGGCCGCAGAGGGCGACGATCTGGGCCGGGTGTTTCATCCCGGCCAGCGATTCGAGCATGTGCTCGACGGGGCCGACGCCGAAGCCGCCCGCCGAGACGAGGACGGTCGTCACGGCGGGTTTGAGGCCGTGCTTCGCGCGCATCTCAACCTTGTCTTTGGGCTCGGCGAAGACGGGGTCGATGGGGATGCCGGAGGTCGTCACCTTCCCGGCGGGGATGCCGAGCCGCACGAGGTGCTCGCGCGTCTCGTCCAGCGCCACGAAGTACTGCTCGTAGTGGTGGCAGAGCCACATCGCGTGCACGTCGAAGTCAGTGACGACGACGGCCTGGCGGAACGAGACGCGCCTCTTCGCCTTGAGCCAGGAGATGATCTCGGCGGGGAGGAAGTGCGTGCAGACCGTGATGTCGGGCTCGTACTCTTGAAGCATCTTCACGAACGGCCGCGTGTTGAGCTTGTCGAGCGCGAGGCGGCGGCGCTCGTTCTTCCAGGGCCGGTCGAGGTGGTCGTAGAACCAGCCGAGCAGCTCGGGCGACTTGTTCACGAGGTCGATGTAAGCCTTGGAGTAGAGGTGTCGGAAGAGCTTGTTCGTGTATTGCAGGGTGTCCACGTGCCTCACTTCGGAGGCGGCACCGGTGAGCTTGAACGCGCGCTCGACGGCGTCGGCCGCGCGCATGTGGCCCGCGCCGGCGGAGGCGGAGAGGATCAGGACTTTGTTGAACGGCATAAGGTGTGACGACGGTTCTGAAAGAAGGAAGAGCCGTGGAAGTATAAATGACCGGGAAGGGATAGCGTCAACCAAATTCAGGTCGCGACGGGGAAGCATAAACGCAGAGACACGGAGACGCGGCTTAGAGCACATTACTCAACAAGCCGCGTCTCCGTGTCTCCGTGGTTAATATCCGTTAGGGCTTGAGCACGACCTTGATGCAGTCGTCCTCTTTGTTCAGGAAAATGTCGAAGCCGTGCGGCGCGTCGTCGAGCTTCATGCGGTGCGTGATGACGAACGACGGGTCGATGTCCCCGTTCCGAACGTGGCCGAGCAGCTTCTTCCAGTAGCGCTGGACGTGGCACTGGCCCGTCCTCATCGTCAGGCTCCGCTGCATGAACGAGCCGACGGGGAACTTGTCGATGAAGCCGCCATAGACGCCGATGACCGAGACCGTGCCGCCGTTGCGGCAGGCCATAATCGCCTCGCGCAGGGCGATGGGCCGGTCGGTCTCCAACATCAACGCCTGCTTCGTGCGGTCGTAGATGTATTCGAAGCCGTGCGCGCCCGCGCCGTGCGCTTCGAGGCCGACGGCGTCGATGCAGGCGTCGGGGCCGCGGCCGCCCGTCATCTCCATCAACGTCTCGTAGACGTTGGCCTGTTCGTAGTTGATGGTGTCGGCCTTCGCGCCCTCGCGCGCCATCTTCAGGCGCTCGGGGAAGCGGTCGATGCCGATGACGCGCTCGGCCCCCAACAGATAAGCACTCGCCATCGCGAACTGGCCGACCGGGCCGCAGCCCCAGACGGCCACGGTGTCGCCGGGCTGGATGTTGCACATCTCGGCACCCATGTAGCCCGTGGGGAAGATGTCGGAGAGGAAGAGCACCTGCTCGTCGTCGAGGCCCTCGGGAATCTTGAGCGTGCCCACGTCGGCGAAGGGCACGCGCGCGTACTCGGACTGGCCGCCCGCGAAGCCGCCCGTCAGGTGCGAATAGCCGTAGATGCCGCAGGTCGAGTGGCCGAACAGCTTCTCGGCCATCCACGCGTTCGGGTTGGTGTTCTCGCAGAGCGAGTACAACTCCTTCTCGCAGAAGAAACACTTGCCGCACGAGATGGGGAAGGAGACGACGACGCGGTCGCCGACCTTCCGGTCGTGCACTTCGGGGCCGACCTCGACGATCTCGCCCATGAACTCGTGCCCCATGATGTCGCCCGCCTGCATCGTCGGGATGAAGCCGTTGTAGAGGTGCAGGTCTGAGCCGCAGATGGCGGTCGAAGTTATCTTCACGATCGCGTCGCGCTTGTTGAGAATCTTCGGGTCGGGCACCTGCTCGACCCTTACGTCCTTCTTGCCGTACCAACAGTTCGCTCTCATCACGTCCCCCCTTATTCTGCTGTCCTACTTCTGAAGCTGCCCCGCGCCCGCGCCGATGCCCACGCCGAGCGGTTGCGCCGGACGCTGCTCGGTGTAACCCTCGCCGACTAACGTCCCGTCGGAGACGACGATCTCGCCCAGCTCGATGACCTGCTTGAAGCGGCGCAGGTCGATCTGCATCTGCGCGTCCGGGTCTTCGCCGAAGAGCTTGGCGAAGAGCGCGCCGACGACGCCGGCCGGCGGGTTGTAGTCGAGCTGGACGTGGATGACCGTGCCGCGCCCGCCGACCGCGGGCTCGAAGCGGACGGTGCCCGAGGTCTCGACCTCAGACCCTTCCAAAGAGCGCCAAGAGATCGACTGGTTCGGCCGGTCTTCGGTAATCTCTGCGTCCCATTCGACGCTGCCGCCCGGCGCCTTCGCGACCCAGTGCGAGCGCCCCTCGCCGGTCACCTGCACCGATTCGAGGTAACGCATGAAGCTCGGCAGGTTCTCGAAGTCGCGCCAGTAATTGTAGACCTCCTCGGCCGAGGCGTTGACGACGATGCTCTTGTTCACAGGAACGTTCCCCCTTTCCGTCTGCGCGCCGCCCCCGTCGGCGCTGAGCTGCTGCGCGCAGAGCACGTCGAGCGCCGTCACGGCCAGCACGTTGGCCGTCGCGAACGTGAGCCGCGCCTTGTCGTTGCCGGGCGAAGCGTAGGCCGCGCCGAGGCAGGCGAGGTCGAGCGCGTCGCCCACGACCCTCGACCAGAGAGCCCCGGCCGGTCTCTTGCCCTGCGTGAAGATGGCGATGCCGCTCGCGATCTCGCGCAGGCCGAACAGACGTATCAGCCCCGTGTTGCCGCGGATGCCCGCGACCTTCGCCACGCCGCGCGGCGCCAAAAGCTCCGCCAGCCCGAGCCCGAGGCTGAACCAACCGAGCCCGCGCGCCAACCTCTCCTCGTCCACGTACTTCTTCAGCGCGTCTTGCCTTCCGTCGGCGCCGAACTCGCGGCCGTTGACGGGCGCCTCCGGCCCCGTCAGCCCGTCCCTGATGACGAGTTCGGGCGCCGCTTGCGAAGACTGTCCGGACGCCTCCGACTGCTGACCTGATTCCTGCTCCTGTCTCTTCGTTCCAGTCGCCATGCCTAACCCCCCTGTTTGAAAGTTCCACGCGGGACGGCTTTCCTTAAAGCTCGAACGCCGCCCGCAACGTACAGTGCTGAACACTTCGGATGAAAGTAGTCACAACTTATCAGCATCCGGTTGCAAGAAGTTTACGAAACGGCTGCGCGGCAATCTCAACCTCGCCGCTGTGGCGGCCTCAAGCCGTTTTATGCGAGACTGCGGGCAGAGTTCTTCTCATCAACAATTTCGACGGCATGACGTTCATGAATGATTCCGTTTTAACGGGCGGCCGCCCGACGTGGGCCGAGGTTGACCTCGACGCGCTGGCGTGGAACTTCCGCGCGGTGCGCGAGCGCGTCGGGCCGGGCGTGAAGGTGATGGGCGTGGTGAAGGCCGACGCCTACGGGCACGGCGCCGCCGAGTGCGCGCGCAGGCTCGAAGCGGAGGGCGCCGACTGGTTCGGCGTGGCGACGCCGGAGGAGGGCTTCAAACTCCGCCGCGCGGGCGTGTCGCGCTTCGTCCTCAGCTTCGGCGGCTTCTGGGAGGGGCAGGCCGAAGCGTGTGTCGCGGAAGGCATCGTCCCCGTTGTCTACCGCCTCGACATGGCCGCGGCCTTAGACGTGGCGGCGCGCGCGGCCGGGGTCGTCGCCGACGTGCACGTGAAGTTTGACACAGGGATGGGACGACTCGGCGTGCGCTACGACGAGTCGGCGGAGTTCGCCGAAGCCTTGCGCCCGCTTCGGAACGTACGCGTGGACGGGCTGATGACGCACTTCGCCGCGGCCGACGAGCCGCGCCGCGACTGCTTCACGACCGAACAACTCGGACGCTTCCGCGAGGCCGTCGCCGCCTTCAAAGCGCACGGGTACAATCCCACTTACGAGCACATGGCTAACTCCGCCGCGACCTTCGCGCACCCTGAGACGCGCGGCAACATGGTCAGGCCGGGCGGCGTGTTGTACGGGCTCTGGCGCGACGTGCTGCCGGCGCTTCCCGACATGCCCGCGCTCACGCTCCGGCCGGTGATGTCTCTGCGCACGCGCGTCACGCTGATGAAGCAGGTGCACGCGGGCGAGACTCTGGGTTACGGCTGCACGTACGAGGCCGCGCGCGAGATGACGGTGGCGACCGTGCCCGCGGGCTACGCCGACGGCTACGTGCGCGCGCTGTCGAACCGCGGCCGCGTCATCGTCAAGGGCGTTTACGCGCCGGTCGTCGGGCGCGTCTCGATGGACTTGACGCTCGTGGACGTGACGGGGATTGAGGGCGTGCGCGTCGGCGATCAAGTGACGATGCTCGGCGCCGACGGCCCTTTGCTGCTCCCGACGGAAGACCTCGCGCGGACGGCGGGCACGCTCTCCTACGAGATCACCTGCGGCGTCAGCGCGCGCGTCCCGCGCAGACACGTGCAGGGCGCGTGAGTCCTGCACGTGTCGAAGTCTCACAAACAGGCGAACGCCGAACCGAAGCCCCTTCATCTTCGGTTCGGCGTTCGTCGTTTATGAGTTCGGACTGAGGTCGAAAGTTACTGCACGCGCAAGTCGCGGACGTGCACGCCGATGATGAGCTGCTCGAAGCTGGTGGCGAGGAGCCCGACCTGATTCGTGCGCAGCACGGTTCCGGTGGGAACCTTGACCTGAATCTCTTCGCCGGTCGTCTGTTCGCGGACAGTGATGGTGCGGGCGGTGCGGTCGATGCGGACGACGGAGCCGCTGATGGCGCGCTCCCTGGAGGTCTCCGCCTTGGCGAAGACGCTCGACGAACCCGCGACGAGGACTGCGACGATGCCGAAGCTTATGATTGCCTTATGAAGTCTCTTCATCACACTTCTCCTTACCATCTACGCGTGCGTTCGGACACACGTCTCCCTGCATGAATGTTTCGTCGCCCCGCGCGGGGCGCGCCCTTCAACCCTTCGGCCCCGAATCTCTCGGCGCCTGTCATCGGGTTTATTAACGGGAGGGCGCGCGTTTAAGTTCCGACCGTTTGAAAAAATATTCAGGATGTGTGAAGCGTGTTGGTAGAGCGTTGTAGGTGGTGGAAGCACACGCGGGAGGTGGGGGCGCCCCGCGGGTGTGGTGTCGGGGGCTCTCCCCACTCGCTGGAGGAGGGAGCGCCGCGCGTGTGGCTCGCGGCGTATGAGTGGGGCGAGTCGGAGCGGCCTTCGATGACGAAGGTCTTTAGTGGAGCAGGAAGTTGTACGTGATGCTGCCGGTGACCTTCACGGGCTGGCCGCCGAGGACGGTCGGCGAAAAGCTCGCCTTGTAGGCCGCCTGCACCGCTGCGTTCATGAGGATCGGCGGGCCGCCCGTCGCCTTCGCGTTGATGACGCGCCCGCCCTCGTCGATGACGATCTGCACGACGACCGTCCCCTGTATGTTGGCGGCCTTCGCGATGGGCGGGTAGGGCGGCGCGGGCTTATTGATCGCCTTGCCCGTGATGATCGATGACGGGAGATTGATCGGCCCCGACTGCTGCCGCGGCGTCGGCCGGGGCGCGGGCGTCGGCGTGGCCGCGGGTGGCGGCGGCTGCTCGACCGTGTCCGTCACGGTCGGCCCGACGTTGTTGCCCGTGCTGTGGGGCGGGCCGTAGTTGGTCGGCCCGGCAAGGCCGCCGGTCGTTTCGGGCGTGAAGTTGATGTTCCCGAGGGCGACGGCCTGTCGCGGGTTGACCTCCGGCGTGTTGGCGCTGGCGATGCGCTCGCCGTGGTAAGGCGTCTG
This sequence comes from uncultured Pyrinomonadaceae bacterium, assembly GCA_964246655.1. Taxonomy (GTDB): domain Bacteria; phylum Acidobacteriota; class Blastocatellia; order Pyrinomonadales; family Pyrinomonadaceae; genus QHXN01. Next base: position 4,716 of record CAXTSK010000088.1, on the reverse strand, counting down.
CATCGAAATCTCGGTGCGCATGGCGATCTGGTTGTTGCGCGCGGGGCTTGACGCGGCGCGCTGCTCTTCGCGGCGCGGCTCATCCTGCGCGGCGGAGGGCGGGAAGCGCATCATCGAGATAAGCTCGTAGTCCGGGTTATAGTCGAGCCTGGCGTTATACGCGTAGATGCTGCCGACGCCCGTCACGGCGAGCAGCAGCCCGTAGAAGGCCGTGGTGGCGAGAAAGAATCCAAATCCAATTGCGCAGGCAGCGCGAAACACGGTGATCAGGTACGCCTTAAG
>CAXTSK010000088.1:0-4424 GCA_964246655.1 uncultured Pyrinomonadaceae bacterium | reverse complement strand
GTGGTGGCGAGAAAGAATCTACCCCTGCGCTTGAGGTCGGCCGCGTGCGACCCCGACTCGATCAGGTTGCTGAACATCGTCTGTGTCCTCCATCGTCGCGCCGGTGCCAGCGGGTCGCATCAACTTAGAACCCACGGCGCCGCCCCGGTTCCACAAATCTTGACCCTTGAACTTTCAAGTTTGAACTCATAGGATTGTCCCGCTCCGAATCGGACGGCAGAGGGAGGCGGGCACATGGCGACCAGCAGCGAGTGGCACGAGGGCTACGAAAAGATGAGCGAGGAGACGCGCAACTTCTCGCGGGCGTTGAAGTCTTTGCAGGAAGAGTTGGAGGCGGTTGACTGGTACAACCAGCGGGTCGAGGCGACGACGGACGACCAGCTCCGCCGCATCCTCGCCCACAACCGCGACGAGGAGATCGAGCACGCCATGATGGCGCTCGAATACCTCCGCCGCATGAATCCCGTCTTCGACAAACACATGCGCACATACCTCTTTACCAAAGGCGACATCCTTGAGATAGAAGAGAAGGCGGAGGAATGAAGTTCCAAGTTGCAAGTTCAAGGTTCAAAGTTGAAAGCCGCAGTTCTTAACTTTGAACCTTGAACTTGCAACTTGGGACTCTTGGCCGACGAGCAAGGGGTTTCAATTCTCAACGAAGCGAGGACGAACCCTATGAGCCTTCAGACCGCGACGGCTGCGGCCGCCGAGGAACTCAACCCGTTCAAGATCGCGCAGCAGCAGTTCGACACGGCCGCGAACTACCTCGACCTCGACGACTCGATGCGCCAGGTCTTGAAGAACGCCAAGCGGCAGCTCGTGGTCTCCATCCCCGTCACGTCCGGCGCCGACCGCGTCCTCTTCGACCGCGGCGTCTTCCTCCTGCCCGACATCCTCGCCAACGCAGGCGGCGTAACCGTTAGCTACCACGAGTGGGTGCATGATCAGTACAGCTACTTCTGGACGGAAGACCGCGTCCGAGAAACTTTAGAGCAGCCGATGCGCACGGCCTTCGCCAGCGTCTACGCCGCGGCCGAGCGCTTCCGCACGGACATGCGTACCGGCGCCTACGTCGTTGCCGTCGGCCGCGTGGCCGAGGCGACGAGCGTGCGCGGAATCTTTCCTTAAGGGGGATGGGATGGACGACAAGATAACTGTCTACGAGAAGCCGACCTGTACGAAGTGCCGCGAGGCCGACCGGCTGCTGCGCGAGAGCGGCGTGGACTTCGAGAAGGTCAACTACTACCTTGAGCCGATAGGCGAGGCGAAGCTGCGCGAGCTGCTGAAGAAGATGGGCATCGCCCCGCGCGAGCTTCTGCGCACGAGCGAGGCCGTCTACAAAGAACTGAACCTTGGTCAAGGCGAGCACTCGGACGACGAGTTGATACGCCTGATGGCAGAGCACCCGGACCTCATCCAGCGGCCCATCGTCGAGCGCGGCGAACGTGCGGTGCTCGGCCGCCCGACGGAAAGAATCAAGGATTTGCTTTAGAAAAAGCCCGAAAATCCCGCCCGGCCGCCGCCCGTTCGTGTCAAGCGAACGGGCCGCGGCCGTCGCGCTTTGGACAGCTGAAGCGGCCGGCGCGGGGTGGTAAAATGTGTCGAACTTTGCGTGCGATATCGAGCGGGAAGAGTTAGCCGACTGAGACAGAATTTTAAGACAGGGAAGAGTTGAAAAGTGGCTAAAGCAACGACGGTATTTGTATGTCAGAACTGCGCCCATCAGTTTCCCAAATGGCTCGGGAAGTGTCCCGATTGTGGCGAATGGAACACGCTGGTTGAGGAGCGCGCGCGCCCCGCGGCGACGGCTGCGAAGGGGATGGCCGCGCGCGGCGGCTTCCGCCTGCGCGAGGTGAAGCCCGTCCGCTTCGGCGAGATCGAGTCGCAGGACGACGCGCGCGTCTCTTCGGGCGTGACCGAGTTCGACCGCGTGCTCGGCGGAGGCATCGTGCCGGGCAGTTTAATTCTTATCGGCGGCGACCCCGGGATAGGGAAGTCCACGCTGCTCTTGCAAGTCGCCGACCAACTGAGCCGGCGGAACGAGCGCGTGCTCTACGTCTCGGGCGAAGAGTCGGAGCGACAGATCAAGATGCGCGGCGAGCGGCTCGGCGTCGAGGCCGAGAATCTCTATCTGCTGCCCGAGACAAATCTTGAGAACATACTCGACGAGGTGGAGCGGAACGAGCCGGTCGCCATCATCGTTGACTCGATTCAGACCGTCTTCTCGTCGAACATAGAATCCGCGCCCGGCTCCGTCTCGCAGGTGAGGGAGGTGGCGGGGCAGTTCCTGATGCTGGCGAAGAATCGCACCATCCCGGTCTTCCTCATCGGTCACGTGACGAAGGAGGGTTCGATTGCAGGCCCGAAGACGCTGGAACACATCGTGGACACGGTGCTCTACTTTGAGGGCGAGCGCCACCACAATCATCGCATCGTGCGCGCGACGAAGAACCGCTTCGGCGCGGCCAACGAGCTGGGCGTCTTCGAGATGACGGGCGAGGGATTGGTGCCCGTCCTCAACCCTTCGGAGTTGTTCCTGCACGGGCGGCCGGAGAACGTGTCCGGCTCGGTCGTCTCCGCCTGCATGGAGGGCACGCGCCCGATGCTCGTCGAGATTCAGGCGCTGGCCTCCGACTCGACGTTCAACTACCCCGCGCGCACCGCCCAGGGCTTCGACACGAACCGGCTCGCGCTGCTGCTGGCCGTGCTGGCGAAGCGGGTCGGGGTGGAGGGCTTACTCAAGTCCGACGTGTTTCTTAACGTCGTCGGCGGCTTCGAGATCGACGAACCGGCCGCAGACCTCGGGGTCGTCGCCGCCGTCGTGTCGAGTTATCGCAACAAGGTGGTCGATCCGCGGACGGCCGTCTTCGGCGAAGTAGGTCTGACGGGTGAAGTCCGCGGCGCCATGCAGGCGGAGGCACGCGCGAGAGAGGCGCAGACGCTCGGCTTCAAAAAGTTAATCATGCCGGACTCGAACACGGCCGGACTGAAACGGCTCAAAGACCTGCGTGTCATAGGCGTCAAGTCGGTCGAAGAGGCTTTGAGCGAGTTGTTTTAAATAAGTTTGAGAATAACTTTTAAGGACGAGGTGATAAGGACGTGTCGGTACATTTCATTCACGATCTGGGTCAGGATTCATTAATCAAGCCTTACGCCCCGGTGGGGGCCGTGTGCGGCGCCGAGCTACGGGAGGCGCACGAGATTGTCGCGCCGGAGTCGGACGGGGACGTGTGCCCGGAGTGCCTCTCGTGGTCGAAGCGGAACAAGTATCAGAACCGCCGCTGCGCGGTCGAGATGAGCGCGCGGCCGACGCGGGCAGCGGGGGAGGGGGGTTAGAAACCGTCCCATAATTCGTCAGAGACAGACGCCGGATAAAGTGTTAATATCTCCGGCGTCATGCGGACGAACACGGTTCTCATACGCCTCGTTTTCATAGGAATCCTCATCGGCGCGGGGTACTTGCTTGACCCGATCGGGCACGCGATGCCCGATCGCACGGCCCTGTTCGGAATCCCGATTCATTGCGTCTCGGCACTGCTCGCCCTCGTCATCGCGTGCGTCATCATCCTCTTCGAGATGCGCATCCAGGAGGCGTCCTTGAAGACGCTGATCGGCGCGGGCATCGGGTCGATGATGGGCATCGTCGGCGGCGTGCTGATCGGGTTCCTCATCAGCTACCAGGAGGCGGGGGCCGTCCACCCTTCGACGAAAGTCTTCCTGACGCTGGCGCTCGCCTTCATCATGGCCTACATCGGGCTGATGGTCGGCGCGGCGAAGGGCGACTACCTCGACCTCTCGGCCCTCGGCGGCATCTTCAGCGACAAGGCCACGCGCCGCGACGTGAAGATACTCGACACCTCCGTCATCATCGACGGCCGCATCGCCGACGTGGCCGAGACCGGCTTCCTCTCGGGCACCATCGTCGTCCCGCAGTTCATCCTCCGAGAGCTTCAGCAGGTCGCCGACTCGCCCGACTCCTCGAAGCGACAGCGCGGCCGCCGCGGCCTGGACATGCTCAACCGCCTCCAGTCGAACCCTTCGCTCGACATACAGGTCGTGGACACGGACTTCCCCGCGGTCAAAGAAGTTGACCTCAAGCTGCTTGAGCTGTCGAAGAGCCTCGACGGCGTGGTCGTCACGAACGACTTCAACCTCAACAAGGTGGCGCAGCTCCACGGCATACAGGTCTTGAACATCAACGAGCTGGCGAACTCTTTGAAGCCCGTCGTGCTGCCCGGCGAGGCGATGCGCGTCTTCATCCTGAAGGAGGGCAAGGAGTACAACCAGGGCGTCGCGTACCTCGACGACGGGACGATGGTGGTGGTGGACAACGCGCGCCGCATGATCGGCAAGAACGCCGACATTGCCGTGACGAGCGTCTTGCAGACGACCGCCGGCAAGATGATCTTCGGTCGCCTCTGGGA
>CAXTSK010000087.1:0-12937 GCA_964246655.1 uncultured Pyrinomonadaceae bacterium | reverse complement strand
CCCCCCCCCCCCCCCCCCCCCGCCGGGCCCGCCCCCCCCCCCCCCCCCCCCCCCCCCCCCCCGCCTCTGCGGTTGATCGCGCCTCGCTCTGCACGCAACCGACGATTAAGAGCCTGACTCCCTATTGCCCTCTCCTAAAGATGCGGTAGCCCCACGGGTCGAGCGAGAGTGCGGGCAGTGTGACGGCGCGCGCGGCGCGTTCGGCGTCCGTAGCGTCGGGCTTGAGCGGCTCGCGCGTGTCGGGCGTGATGTCGTTGAAGGGCGCGCCGGGCGGGGCTTCGATTGTGCCTTCGAAGGGGCGGTTGGAGAAGTTGATGGTGACGACTATCTCTTCAGTGTCGTCGCCGCGCGCGAAGGTGACGACGCGCGACTCGTCGGAGTTGCGCAGCCATGTGAGGCTTCCGCGCGTGAAGGCCGTGTGGCCTTTGCGTAGCGCGATCATCTGCCGGTAGAAGCGCGGGAACTCGGGCCGCCGCTTCTCTATCGGCCAGAAGACCGGGAGCTTGTAGAAGAGCGCCGGGTCGCCCGACTCGGTCGTGTCGCCGACCTCCATGCCGTTGTAGAGCATCGGCACGCCGTCGAGCGTCAGCATCAAGGCGGACGCCGCCAGCGCCCCGCCCTCGCCGAAGCGCGCCACCGCGCGACGCTCGTCGTGGTTGTCCGAGAAGCGCATCCGCAGAGCCCCGCGCGGGTACTTCGCCGCGTCCGCTTCCCACGTCTGCCGGAAGGCCGTCGCGGGCTTGCGGCCCTGCATCACGTCGTTGAGCGTGCCGTGCAAAGGCCACGAGTAGTCGAGGTCGAAGGCACGCGCCAGCAGCTCGGGCTTGTCCGACTCGGCGAGCATGACGATGTCGGGCTTGACCTTATCCAGCTCGACCCGCGCCTGCTCCCAGAAGTCGGTCGGCACCTCGGCGGCCACGTCGCAGCGGAAGCCGTCCAGGTCGTACTCGCGCAGCCAGAACTTCAGCATGTCGATCATGTAACGGCGCAGGGCGGGGCTGTCGTAGTTCAGCTCGGCCACGTCCGACCAGTCGTGCGGGTACGTGATCTTCCCCGCCGCGTCGCGGACGTAGAACTCCGGCGTCTTCATCATCACGCTGTCCCACGAAGTATGGTTGGCGACGATGTCGATGATGACCTTCAGCCCGCGCCGGTGCGCCTCCGCCACGAGCCGCTTCAAGTCGGCGGCCGTCCCGTAGTCCGGGTTGACCGCGTAGTAGTCGCGCACGGCGTAAGGGCTCCCGACCGGCCCCTTCTTCTTCTCCTGACCGATGGGGTGGACGGGCATCAGCCAGAGGACGTTGACGCCCAGATCCTTCAGGCGGTCGAGCTGCGCCGTGACGCCCGCGAAGTTTCCCGCCTCCGAAAACTGCCGCGGGTAGATTTCGTAGATGACGCCGCCGCGCACCCACGCGGGCGCCGTCGCGCGCGCCTGCCCCTTCGATACGGCAAGTCCCTGCCGCGCCTGAACGGCGGGAAGCAGTATTGCGAAGAGTAACGCCGCGAGCGTCGCACGCACGCAAGTCATTTGAAGTTTGAGTCTCATAGTCTTAACCCGGGTTGAGCACAACGGGAGACAGTTCGACACAGAGACACGGAGACACAGAGACACAGCTTGAACGTCATTCCGCTTCAAGCTGTGTCTCTGTGTCTCTGTGTTCAATCAAACCTGCTCTACACTCAACTAAAGAGTGATAAGGCGCGGCCGCACTCACCTCAACTTCGTGACGATTATCTTAACGGGCTCGGTCGGGTTGTTGAGCGTGACGCGCAGAGGCTCGGAGCGCTCCATCGGCCCGTCGCGCCGGTAGTCGCCGACGAACCGGCGGCCGCTCTCGGCGCGGATGACGAGGGTCTGCCCCTGGTAGCCCTTAATCTGGAAGCGCCCCTGCTCGTCGGCTTGAATCCCGTTGTCGATGCCCGGGTCGTGATAGGTCACGTCCCTGAAGCTGACGCCGGGCTTCGGGACGGCGCTGCCGTCCTCCCAGACGACGACGCCCTCGACGACGCTCGCGGCGCGGCGTGGCGGGAGCACGAGGTCACGATCCTTGACGACCTCGCCCGCGCCGATTGTTATCACCTCGGCCTGCGCGGCCTGCGCGACGCCGGGGTAGAAGGTGCGCGGGTAGGCGCTGGTCGGGTCTCCCGGCTCGGGGAAGCGCCGGTAGTTGACGGCGAGCAGGTAGCGGCCGGGCGGGATGCTCTGGAAGGCGTAGCGCCCTTCGGCGTCCGTGCGCGCGTACCGTTCGTTGAGACTCTCCGAATCGAGGGCGTCGGCCTTGACGAGCGTGACGAGGACGCCCGCGGCCGCGCGCCCTTCCGCGTCGGAGACCTTGCCGCCGACCCGGCCGTTGTCCGCCACACCGTAGAAGACGGAGGCGCAGCCGCGGTCGTTGACCGTCACCTCCTGCTCCGTCTTATACGTCGTCAGCTCTTCGGGTAAAGACAGCCTGACCTTGTACGTGCCGGGCTTGAGCCCCGTGAGCCGCGCGCGCCCCTCCGCGTCCGTCCTGACCTCCCGGCTCTCGCCCGCGCCCTCGACGGAGAGCCGCGCGCCCGCCAGCCCGCCGAGCGGCCTCGTCTCGCCCGATTGCACGACATCCAACGAGCGCGCGACCATGATGTCGAGCGAGACGCCGGGGCCGCGCCCCGCGAGGCCGCGCAGGAATTCGAAGTCTTCAGTCGCCTCCGAAACGGGCCGCGTGCGCGTGCAGATGCCCGTCGCCAGCGGCTTGCCTTCGCGCCCGCCGTAGGCGTAGACGAGGTACGTCTCGCCCCTCTTGAACTCGTAGCCGCAGTCGCCGCCGCCCGACCCCGTCGAGACTTCGACCTCCGCGCCCGAGACGCCCGAGAACGGCTGCACGACCGCGAACTTGAAGACAACCGGCATCCAGCCGGGCTCGCGTCTGGCCTCCTCGACGGACTTCGCCTCTTGCGTCCTCACGTCGGTCACGGTGCCGACGAAGACGGCCGCCGCCGCGCCGAACTCCTGACACGGCTGGCCTCCTCCCCCGCAGGAGCACGCGAGCACCCGCCCCGACGTGAGCAGCACGAAGAGAACAGCCGCGCCGAACAGTAAGACTCGCGCACGCACGTCTTAACCCCTCCCCTTCCCCTCGTCCACGAGTCCCGTGCTCGGCACGGGCTGCGCGCTGCCCTGCGTCGTGAGCGGCGCGTGCTCGTCACCGCGGATGACCGAGGCTTCGGGCACGCGGTCGGCCACGTCGCGGACGAGCGAGACGCAGAGGGCGGCGACGAGCAGGAAGATTCCGCCCGCCATGACGACGTAGAGCGGCGCGTTCGGGTTGTCCGCGCCGAAGAGCGCGCGGATGGCCGGCCCGAAGGCGAACGACGCGACGATCTCGGGGATGACGATGAAGAAGTTGAAGACGCCCATGTAGACGCCCATCCGCGCCGGCGGGAGCGCGCCCGAAAGGATCGCGTACGGCATCGAGAGAATCGACGCCCACGCGACGCCGACCCCGATCATCGACAGCAGAAGAATGTTCCTGTCCTGTATGAAGTAGGTTGACATCAGGCCCGCGGCGCCGCAGAGCAGTGCGATGAAGTGGACGGTCTTGCGGCTGGTCGCCTTGGCGAGCGGCGGCAGGAGGAAGGCGACGGCGAAGCAGACGATGGAGTAGACGGCGAAGGAGTTGCCGCCCCACGCCTGCCCGTCGGCGAAGCGCGGGTCCTTCTCGCTCGTCGCGCCGAAGACGTGGTACGAGGTCATCAGGCCGAAGAACATCCACATGCAGAACAGCCCGAGCCACGTGAAGAACTGAACGACCGCGAGTTGCTTCATCGTCGCCGGCATCTCGCGGATGGCCGAGGTAATTTCGGCGAAGTACGCCCCGATGCTGTGGCTCTCACGCTGCTTGCGCCGGAACTCCTCCATGTCCTCGGGCGGGTACTCCTTCGACGTGAGCACCGTCCACAGCACGCAGAGCAGGAAGGCGACCGCCCCGATCTTGAAGGCGTAGTTGATGCTCGTCGGGATGGCGTGCGCCGCCCCGGCGCCGGGCGCGTCCACGCCCGAGCGGCGGAAGATGTAGGGCAGCACGTTGGCGAGCGTCTGGCCGATGCCGATGAAGAACGACTGCATGACGAAGCCCGCCGTGCGCTGGTCGGTGTTGAGCTTGTCGGCGACGAAGGCGCGGAACGGCTCCATCGAGACGTTGATCGAGGCGTCGAGAATCCACAAAAGCCCCGCCGCCATCCAGAGCGCGCCCGAGTCGGGCATGAAGAAGAGCGCGACGCTGGCGAGGATGGCGCCCGTCAGGAAGTACGGCCGCCGCCGCCCCAGACGGTTCCACGTCCGGTCGCTCATCGAGCCGATGATCGGCTGGACGAGCAGCCCCGTCACCGGCCCCGCCAGCCACAGGATCGGCACCTCCTCCGGCTTCGCGCCGAGGTAGGTGTAGATGCCGCTCATGTTGGCGAGCTGCAACCCCCACCCGAACTGGATGCCCATGAACCCGAAACTCATGTTCCAGATCTGCCAGAAGCTCAGGCGCGGTTTCTCGGCCATGTCGCTTTTTGCTCCTCTCGTGAAAGTGAGCAGTGAGCAGTGAGCAGTTTTAAGAAACTGCTCACCGCCCACTTTAACTCAACCACTGCTCACTGCTCACTGCTCACTGCTCACTATCTCGCGTAGATGTTGATGTCTTCGAGCACGACGTTGCGGTCGAGCGCGAGCGCGAACATTAAAGTCCTCGCCATGTTCGAGACGTGGACGAAGCCGGGCCGGGGCTCGGCGTCGGCGGCGGTGTGCTCCACGTCCACGAGGCCGGGGCACAGGTTGAAGACGCGGACGTTGGCGCCCGCCTTCCGCACGTGGTCGCGGACGGACTCGGCGAAGCCGAGCAGTCCCCACTTCGACGCGCAGTACGAAGGCACGTCCGCGTAGCCGTGCTTGCCCGCCTGCGAAGAGACGTTGACGATGTCGCCGAACTCCTGCGCGGCCATGCGTGGCAAGGCCGCGCGGACGAGCCACATCGCGCCCTTCAGGTTCGTCGTCAGGACGGTCTCCCAGCCCTCGTCCGTAATCTCCTCGACCGTCTCCGGCACGGCCAGCCCCGAGTTGTTGACGAGCACGTCAAGCGACCCGAAGCGTTCCACGCAGTGGCTCACCAGAGCCTCGCACTCCTCCCTCACGCGCACGTCGAAGGCGTAGGTGTAAACGCACTCGCTTCCCGCGCGTTCGTTAATCTCGGCCGCCGCCGCTTCGAGCGCGTCCCGGCGGCGCGAGGCGATGACGACACGCGCGCCGTGTGCGGCCAACGTCTCCGTGAACGCGCGGCCGATGCCCGTGCCGCCGCCCGTGACGAGCGCGACCTGTTCGTCGAAGGATTTGGTCTTCAGCGCCATCTCAGGGTATCGCTATGAGTCTCGTGTTCATCAGCATGGATGAGCGGGGCTTCAGGGTAAGCCTCACCGCGCCATCCTTCACGAGGAAGTGACTGCCGGCGTCGCCGTACAGGGGGAAGACCCGGTCGCCGTGGACAGGGACGTTGTCGAGCCGGACGTTGATGGTCGCCGGCTTCGTGTCGTTGTTGAAGGCGACGACGATGCCCTGGTCGCCCTCGACCCTCGCGAAGGCCGTCTGCTGCTCCTCGTCGTAGAGTTGAATCAAAGAGCCGCGGCGCAGCGCGGGGATGAGTCGGCGCAACTCGGCGAGCCGCTTGACGTGCTCGAACACGGCGTTCTCGACGGCCGTGCGGCCGGACTTCTCGAAGGCGTTGCGCGCATCGTCGGGGAAGCCGCCGGGGAAGTCGCGCCGGTTGTCCGGGTCGCCGCCGCCGGGCATGGCCAGTTCGTCGCCGTAATAGAGGAGCGGCGTGCCGCGCGTCGTCATGACGAACGTCTGCGCGAGCTTTAAGCCCTCGACCGTCGCGCCCTGCTCGTTCATGAAGCGCTGCATGTCGTGGACGCCGACGAAGGGGACGAGCAGCTCGGGACGCGGGTAGAGGTGGTCGTGCGCGAGCACCTGCGCGAGCTTGCGGACGGATTCCCCTTTCGCGAAGGCGTCGCGGATGGCGTAGTGGAGCGCGAAGTCGTAGACGGTGTCGATGCCTGTATCAATGCCGTCGCGTCCGACCTTGCCGCGCTGGAAGTACGAGAGCAGCGCGGGGTCGCCGTCGAACAGCTCGCCGAGGATGTTCACGTTCGGGTACTCGGCGTGAATGGCCGCCGACCAGTCGCGCCAGAAGTGGCGCGGGACGTGCGGCAGAGTGTCCATCCGCACGGCGTCGAAGCCGACCGTACCAATCCACCAGAGCGTGTTCTGGATGAGGTAGCGGCGCACCTCTTCGTCGTCCTGGTTGAGGTCGGGCAGGATGTCGATGAACCAGCCTTCGAGGTTGCGTCGCCGCGTCTCTTCGGAGGCGTGCGGGTCCATCGTCGTCCACTTCTGCCAGTTGTTGGAGAGGTGGTTCTCGACCGTGCCGTAGAACCACGTCGGCGTCGGGCGGTCTGTCGCCCAAGGGTGGTAAGGGCTCGTGTGGTTGGCGATCTGATCCTGAATGACTTTAAAGCCCTGTGCGTGCGCCTTGTCCACAAGCTCTTTGAGCTTCTGCATCGAGCCGTAGTGCTCCTCGACGCCGTAAAAGTCTATCGCGCCGTAGCCGTGATAGGCCGTGGTCGGGCGCTTCGGGCCGCCTTCCGTCTCGGGGTACATCTCCTTCTCGTCGAGCCGGTCGGTGTTGTCGTAGACGGGGTTGATCCAGAGGGCCGTGACGCCAAGGTCTTTGAGATAAGGCAGATGGTCGATGACGCCCTGGAAGTCGCCGCCGTGGTAGTAACGACCCTTCGAGCGGTCGTAGAGGCCGGGCGACTTCGCCGGGTTGTTGTTCGAGCGGTCGCCGTCGGCGAACCGGTCGGGCATGATGAAGTAGATCACGTCGTCGGGCGTGAAGCCCTGAAAGCGCCCGGCGCGCTGAAGCGGCTCGGCGATGCCGAAGTCGGCGTCGGCCATGCCCGCATTGTTAGTCAAGCGCAACTGACGAGTGCCGGGCCGCGCGTCACGGTCGATGTAGACATCGACGAAGGCGTACGTGCCCGACTCGTTGACGCGGACGAGGCCGGTCTTAATCCCCTGCCCCACGGCCTCGACGCGCGCGCCGCCGAGGTTCTGCCCGCGCAGCATGACGCGCACAGGGTTGATGGAATGACCCGCCCACCAGTTCGGCGGCTCGACCTTCGTCACCGAAGGCCGCGCCTGCGCCGCGCAGACGGCCGATGCCGCGCACGCGAACAGGAAGGATAGTAAGAGGCGCGCGGTTGACGTTCTGAGAGTCGTCATCATTGCAATCAGGCACGACCGTTACAGGGTCAGTACCACTCGCGGTAGCGGGTGGATTGTTGATACTTAACCGAGCTGTGTCACACAGGCCCACCCGCTACCGCGGGTGGTACTGACCCGGCTGCGGAGCGCCCCCTTCACCCCCACGTCTGCTTGAACTCGTAGCTCTCGGCCGTGTGCTCGGGGCGCTGCTCGGGCGGGACGGCGGGGAAGCGGCCGTAGAGTTCGGCCAGACGGCGCAGGCGCGCGCTCAGGGTTTCGTCCAGGTCGCCCGTGCGGAAGCGCCAAGACCAGTTGCCGGACATCGTGGCGGGCGTGTTCATGCGCGCCTCGGAGCCTAAGCCCAGCACGTCCTGCAAGGGCACGAGCGCGGTGTCGCCGGCCGAGGCGTAGAGGGCGCGGATGAAGTCCCAGTTGATCTCCGCGCCGTCCGTCGCGAGGTAGTCGAGGCAGTGCTGTCGCTCGCGCTCGACCTGCGCGGCCGAACGTACAGAGGAGCCGCCCGGCTCACTCCGGAACCAGCCGACGGCCGTGTCGTTGTCGTGCGTGCCCGTGTAGACGGCCGTGTTGCGGACGTAGTTGTGCGGCAGGTCTTTGTTCGTCGAGTCGGTCGAGAAGGCGAACTGGAGGATGCGCATGCCGGGGAAGCCGAACTCGTCGCGCAGCTCGATCACGTCGGGCGTGATGAAGCCGAGGTCTTCGGCGATGATGGGCAGCTCGCCTAAGGAAGCCTTGATGGCGGTGAAGAGTTCGTGACCCGGGGCCATCACCCAGCGGCCGCGCTCGGCCGTCGGGTCGCCGCCCGGCACCTCCCAGTAGGCCGCGAAGCCGCGGAAGTGGTCGATGCGGATCACGTCCACGAGCGAGAGCGTCGCGCGCACGCGCTCGACCCACCAGCGGAAGCCGTCCTCGCGCATCCTCTCCCAGTCGTAAAGAGGGTTCCCCCAGAGCTGCCCCGTCTTGCTGAAGTAGTCGGGCGGGACGCCCGCGACGACCGACGGGCGGCCGTCCTCTTTGAGCTTGAAGAGGTTCGGGTGCGACCACACGTCGGCCGAGTCCTGCGCGACGAAGATGGGGATGTCGCCGACGATCTGTATCCGCTGCCCGCGGCAGTACTCGCGCAGGCGCGTCCACTGGTCGAAGAAGAGGAACTGCTTGAACTTCACCTCTTCCATCTGTTCCGCAAGTCTCGCGCGTGCCTCGTCCAGGGCCGCGGGGTCGCGGCGGACGAGCGGCGCGTCCCAGTCCGTCCAAGACGCCTCGCCGTGCTCTCGCTTGAGCGAGCGGTAGAGGGCGTAGTCGTCGAGCCACGTCGCGGAGGCGGCCTTGAACTCCTCGAAGGCGGCCGCGGCGATGGCGGGCTCGGTGCGCTTGAAGTTGTCGAAGGCTTCCTTAAGGAGCGCCTCCTTGTGCGGGAACGCCTCGCCGTACTCGACGCGGTCTTCGGGGAGAGCGGGCAAGCCTTCGAGCGCGCCGGGCGCGAGCAAGCCCTGCTCGACGAGCAGCTCGGGGCTGACGAGCAGAGTGTTCCCGGCGAAGGCCGAGAAGCATTGATAGGGCGAGTTGCCGTAGCCGGTCGGCCCGAGCGGAAGCACCTGCCAGAGGCTCTGGCCCGAGGCGGCGAGGAAGTCTACGAAGCGGTACGCCTCGTGGCCGAGGTCGCCGACGCCGTGGCGGCCCGGCAGGCTGGTCGGGTGCAAAAGGATGCCGCAGGCTCTTGGGAAGCTCACCTTCTACCTCGCGCGTATTTGGGTTAACTGAAAGCTACAACAAATATACCGCCGCGTCCACGTAAAAGAGCGACACGGGAGTAACGAATTTTTGTCGCCCCGGAGGGGCGTTTCACTGCGCCGAGAGTTTGTAGAAGACGGCAGACTTCGCCGGCACGTTCAGCTTCAAAGAGCCCGCGGAGATCGTCGGGCGGTCTTTCGCGACCAGGAGCGGTTCGAGACTCGCACCGTCGCGCAGGTCGAGGTAGGAGGCGGGTATCGTCAGCTCCTTCGGCGCGGCGGCGCGGTTGAGGGCGACGATGATCGTCTCCTGCGAATCGCGGCGGGCGTAGGCGTAAGAATCTTCGTCGAAGTGCAGGTCGAGTTGCGCGCCGCGGCGCAGCGCCGTGTGCTCGCGGCGCAGGCGCAGGAGGTCGCGCGTCCACTCGTACATGTGCTGCTCGGCGGCAGTGCGCCCCTCCTTCTTGAAGGCGTCGCGCGCGTCATTCGCGAAGCCGCCGGGGAAGTCGCGCCGGTTGTCCGGGTCGTCGCCACCTTCCAACGCGATCTCCTCGCCCGCGTATAGCTGCGGCGTGCCGCGGATGGTCAGGACGAACGCGAGGTGCAGCATCGCGCCTTCGAGCGTCGCGCCTTCGAGCGACATGAAGCGGCGCGTGTCGTGGTTGTTCGCCATCGTGACGAGGCGCGAGGGGTCCGGGTAGAGCGAGTCCGAACGCAGGACGTAACGCAGGTCGGAGGCGGGCCGCTTCCCCGTGAAGACTTTGCGCGAAACGTCCCACGCGGGGAAGTCGAAGACGGCGTCCATCTTCGTATCTATCCCGTCCCAACCCTCGCGGCCGCCGACGAAGAAGCTCGTGTGGACGGGGTCTTCGTTCCAGACCTCGCCGACCATCCACATCGAAGGATACTGACGGTCGAGCGCCGCGTTGAGGTCGCGCAGGAAGAAGCGAGGCATGTACTGCGCCGTGTCCTGCCGGATGCCGTCGATGCCGGTCACGCCGACCCACCAGAGCGAGTTCTGTATCTCGTAGCGCGCGACCTCCGGCTGCTCCTGATTCATGTCGGGCAGGTCGTCCGAGAACCAGCCGTCGAGCGTCTTGCGCCGCTCCTCCGCGGGCGCGTGCGGCGAGAGCAGCATGTCGCCGCGGAAGGGGTTGCGCAGATGCTTGTCTAACGTGCCGTGGAACCAGTCGGGGAGCGGAGGGTTCTTCACCCACGCGTGCTGCGAGCCGACGTGGTTGGCGACCTGATCCTGAATGACCTTGATGCCGAGGCCGTGCGCCTTCTCGACCAGCTCACGCAGCGTCTCCAACGTGCCGAAGCGATCCTCGACCGCGTAGTAATCAATCGCGTGGTAGCCATGGTAGTACGTGTTCGGGCACCAGGGCTTGTCGCAGCGGTTGACGCCGTTCCAGTTGTCGTACCACGGCGTCATCCAGATCGCCGTCACGCCCAGCTCCTTCAGATACGGCAGCCGCTCGATGATGCCGCGCAGGTCGCCGCCGTGCCACGCGCGCGAGTTTGCCCGGTCGTTCGCCTCGGGCGGCGAGTCGGCGGGCGCGTTGTTCGAGCGGTCGCCGTCGGCGAAGCGGTCGGGCATGATGAGATAGATGACATCGTCGTTGGTGATGCCTTTGAAGTTAGTTGCGGGATCGAGCGGCGCGTTGATGCGGAAGGGGACGCGCGCGACGCCCACGCCCGAAGAGAAGATGAGGTCGTAGTCGCCCGGGCGCGCGTCCGGCCGGATGCGCAGGTCGAAGAAGACGTAGGTACGCGCGGCGTTGAGGCTCTGCGAAACGACCTCGAACGGTGCCCCGTCTGCGGCGTGCACACTTTGAAAGTACGAGCCGCGCGCGATGACGCGCACCGGGTTGACCGTGTGCCCGGCCCACCACGAAGGCGGCTCGACCTTCTCGACGCGCGGGACGTGGTTCTGCGCCCGCGCGAGACCGGCCGCCAGCGCGAGCAGCGCGCACGCGGCGAAGCCCTTCGCGAAGGGGATAGCCGACCGCATCATCCTCATCCTTTCGCCCTCGTCCCTTCCACCGGCTAGCGCTTGAGCGTGCGCACGTAAGCGATTGCCGCGGCGATCTCCTGACGCGTGAGCTTCTTCTTGAAGGCGGGCATCTGGCCGCGCCCGTTGGTGACCGAGGCGATCATGCGCGCGTCGCTGCGCTGGCGCTGCCACGCCGGGTCAGACATGTCGGGCGGCTCGACGATCTCGGCCATGCGCGTGCGGCCCGCGCCGTCGGCGCCGTGGCAGCGCGTGCACTTCGACTCGTAGACGGCCCGGCCGCGCTCGGCCTGCGACTGCCCCCTCTGCGCCCCGGCCACCGCCGTGACGCCGGAGACCGCCGCGGAGACCGCGAACAGGCAGGCGGCCGTTAAAGACAGAAAGACTTTCATTCTCTTCATGCGATGAGTTGTCCCCTTGAATTCGGTCTTGACGAAAAGCTCTTGCCCCTCTTCCATCCCGCGCGTCAACGACCGGGGGGCTTTTGCGGGACGTTCTGGTTTCGCGAGTTATTTAGGTTTCGCGAAGCGTTCGGCTCCTGCACGTTGACCGAAGGCTCGGGCAGCGGTTGCTCCTCGGGCGGGCGCGGCTCCCTCCCCCCTTCGGCCGCCTGGCGCGCGCCGTCAAGCTGTTGGAAGATGGCCAGCTCGTCCTTCGCCTCCGCCGTCTTCTTCAGGCGCGAGAGCACGAGGAAGAGTTGGTAGTGCACGCCCGGGTCTTTCGCGTTGAGCGCCGCCGCGCCGCGCAGCGCCTCGACGGCCTCGTCGTATTTCTTCAGCTGGAAGAGGAGGCGCCCGAGGTCGTAGCGCGGGGGGAAGAGTTTCGCGTCGAGCCCGACGGCGCGCCTGAGCAGTTGCTCGGCCTCCGTGTCGCGGCCGCGCTGGATGGCGATGTATCCGAGGTTGGCAAGCGCGTCGGCGCTGTCGGGCTGCAAGGTGAGCGAGCGCCGGAAGGCGGCCTCCGCGTCGTCGTAGAGCCCCTGCCCGCGCGCCGCGTAGCCGACGAGGAAGTGAACCTGCGGCACTTCGGGGAAGCGCCGCGCGGCCTCCTCGTAGACGGCGCGCGCCGCGTCGTAGTTCTGCCGCCGGAAGTGCGCCGCGCCGAGGCGCACGTAGTAGACGAGTCGCGCCGGGTCTTGCCTGACGGCGCGCTCGTAGAAAGGGACGGCGTCGGCGGTGTGCCTGCGCTTTGAAAGCTCCTCGGCGATCATGAAGTTCACCTCGGGGTACTCGGGGCGTAGTTCGAGCGCGCGCGCAGCCTCTTCGAAGCGGTCGAGGTTGTAGCGCGCTATACCGAGGTTGTAGAGCACTTCGTACGTGTTCGGGCGCAGCGCGTTGGTGCGCTCGAAGAGGCGCGCCGCGTGCTCGTAGGCGCCCGCCTGCGCGAGCGCGAGCCCGAGCGTGAAGAGCGCGCGCGAGTCGTCTCCCACGCCGCGCTCGATTGACGAGATTAACTTTGAAGCCTCGTCCGCGCGCCCCGCGCCGAGGTACGAGCGCGCGAGCAGTAAGAGCAGCGTCGCGTCGCCGTGCACGTCCGCGGGCAGCTGGCCCGCGCGCACGCCCGACGCGCGTTCGAGCAGAGGGATGGCCCGGCCGTAGTCGCCGCGCGAGGCGTAGATGGCGCCGAGGTTGTAGACGGACTGCGCGTGCGTGGGCGAGAAGCGCAGCACCGTCTCGAAGGCTTCGACGGCCTGGTCGAGCCGGTTCGTGCGCGCGAGCAGAACGCCGAGGTTGGCCTGTGCGGGGATGTTCTTCGGGTCGAGGCGGATGGCCTCGCGGTACTCGCGCTCGGCCTCTTCGGCGCGGCCGCGCTGGTCAAGGATGACGCCGAGCACGTTGCGCGCCTGCGGGTCGCGCGGCGACGCGCCGACGATCTGCCGCGCGCGCGCCG
>CAXTSK010000086.1:11355-12992 GCA_964246655.1 uncultured Pyrinomonadaceae bacterium | reverse complement strand
CGCTGTTCGTGGAGCGCCTGAAATGGGAGGCGTGCCGCCGGCCCGACGGCCGCGCAACTCCTGCCCGCGCTCCTCGTGCGCTCCTACGTCCCCAACGCCGGCAACATACTCGAAGGGCTCGCGCTCCCGGACGACCCTTCGACGCCGAAGGGCTATCGACACACCGCGCCCATCGACTTCGAGCCGCGCGTCGGCTTCGCTTGGGACTTGTTCGGGGGCGGCAAGACGGTCTTGCGCGGCATGGGCGGCATCTACCACGCGCCGCGCATCGGCGGCGGCACGGGCGGCGCGTCGAGCCTCGGCAACAACCCGCCGCAGCAGCGCAGCTTCACCATCCAGAACGGCAACATCGACCAGCTCGTCGATCTCGTCGGCATGGCCTTGAACTTCCCGACGACCCTGAGCGGCGTCGAGGTCAACTCGAAGACGCCCGCCAGCTACAACTACACGCTCGGGATTCAGCAGGACGTGGGCTTCAAGACCGTGGTCGAGGTCTCTTACGTCGGCTCGTTCGCGCGCCACCTCGGCGAGCGGCGCAACGTCAACGCGCTGGCCGACGGCGCGAAGTTCGTGGACTGCCGCGTTATCCCCGTAGCACTCTGCCACGCCGAGAACCGCGACCCGCTTACCGCGGCGAGCGCCAAGAACAACGACTTCCTGCGCCCCTACCGCGGCTACGGAGACATCAACGTCGTGACGTGGTCGGGCACTTCGAACTACAACTCGATGCAGGTGCAGGTCAACCGCCGCTACACGGCGGGCTTCCAGTTCGGCGCGGCCTACACCTACTCGAAGTCTTTCGACTACGCCAACGACGACACCTCCGACCTCTCGGCCCCGCGCCCCTACAGGGCGTTCAACTACGCGCCGTCGGACTTCGACCAGACGCACATCGCGACGTTCTATTACATCTACGACGTGCCGGGCCTCGGCCGCCGTCTGGATAACCGTGTAGTCGGCGCCTTCCTCGACAACTGGCAGGTCTCGGGCATCACCTCGTATGCCTCGGGCAAGCCGAAGAACCTGACCGTCAGTTACACCGCGGGGACGGCGACGATCAGCTCCGGGCAGACCTGCCCGCCGGGCACGTTCCAGACCTCCGCGACCGTCTGCACGATGATCACGGACTTCACGGGCGGGACGGTCAACGCGCGCCCGAACGTCCTCTGCGACCCGATGAAGGGTATCTCGGGCACAGACCCGACGGGGACGCCCTTCGTCATCAACACCGGCTGCTTCGCCGCGCCGACGGCGCTCGGCCAGATCGGCAACATGCCGCGCAACTCCGTGCGCATGCCCTCGATCTTCAACACCGACTTCGCCTTCTTCAAGAACATCCGCCTCGGCGAGAGCCGAGGGGTACAGCTGCGGTGGGAGATGTACAACGTCTTCAACCGGGCCAACTTCAGGGACATCGACGGCGCGATGACCTTCGGCGTCGTGCAGGTTAACCCCGGCGGCGGCGCCTGCTCGGCGACCAACGTCTGCACGGCGCAGATCCGCCAGACCCGCACCACCTTCGGCACGCCGACCAGCGCGCGCTCGCCGCGCGTCATGCAGGCTTCGCTGAGGATCAACTTCTGAGCAGCCGGGGGGGGGGAACCCCCACACCCCCCGGGGGGGGGCCCCGGCGGCTC